>DATAHJ010000033.1:0-8615 GCA_036263275.1 Fibrobacteria bacterium
CCCGTTCGAGATCGTCGTGTGGGTCAGTCCGACCAGGACCACGGCCCCCACTCCGCCCAACAACACGATGCCGACAGGCCTCCAGGGATCATCCACCTTGGCTCGGCGCAGCAGCCGCCAGGAGCGCCTGCCGATATGCCAACCCAATGCGGCCAAGCATCCGATGCCCACCAAGCCCCCGGCCCAGATGACTTGGGTGAGGTTGCTATGGGAATCGAATTCGCTCCACCCCTCGTCCCAGGTAAGGCCGGTCAGCAAGCCGTACCCGTTTCCCACCGGATTCCTCGCGAGGGAGTGAACGGCATGCCAGAAAAGCTGCACGCGGAGTTCGTCCGACTCCTTGACCGCACCGCCGTACGCGGTGTCCTCGATGCCCAGCAGGACCTTGTAGGCTGCCCAAACCTCCGGAAATGCCTGCGTGATCACCACGCTCACCGTGACGGCCACCACGGCGATCACGGCCATGGCCTTGAGCAGCTTGCCGATCGAAGTGGAGGCCACCACCACGATGGCCACCACGATGATGCCGGCCGCCATGACGCCGGCCCGGTTGTGGGTGAGCGCGAGGGAGATCGCGCTCGCGATCGCGGTCGCCACGAACATCAGGCGCACGAGCAGAGGCAAGCGCATGCTGGACAAGGCCATAAGCGCGCTCATCGCGATGATGGGCCCGTAGTATTCCGCCATGGCGGAGCGGCGCGGAAAGGCGCCGCTGACCTGGAGCACGTTCCCGATCCCGGCAGTGTACGTGCTGGCCGTGACCTCGTTGACCCGCGGCACGTCGACGATGCCCGCGAAGTCGATCAGCGTCAGGAAGGAGCTCACGAACGCTCCCAGGCAGTAGACCGCGATCAATAGCACCATTCGCCACGGCTTGTGGACGGAATACCGGACCGACGCGGCGAAGAGCAGGTACAGGACGAGGCTTGCGCTATCGCGCGCCGCCACGCCCGCCTCCATCGCGAACATGGAGGCCACGATCATCCACCCGATCAGCAGGGCCAAGATGACGAAAACCTTGCTGCGCACGAGGGGAAGGATCGTGGAAGGCAGCATGAGGAGAAGAATAAGCGGGAGGAGCACGGTGGTGAAGCCGAACGCGCTCTCCTCCTCGCTGAAGCGCGCGAGGTTGCCCAGGGGCAGCATGAACACATACAACGCCATCAGGACGAAGGCCACTTGGTTCCGGAACATGGCGAGGGGATGGACGGAAGCGGGAACGTCTTCAATCGCTGGCGGCATCAGCCCTCCCCTCGCCGCCCGAGGCCGCAACGGTCGCGCAACAGCGCTCCCGCGAGAGCCAGCTCCCCGGAGGTCACCAATCCCGTGGAAACGACGAGCAGCGCTCCGACCGCGCACAGCAGGGCCCCGAACAGCAAGCCGGCCAGGCCCTGCGGCACGACGAAATATCCGACGGCGACCAGGACCGCCGTTCCCGCGACCGCCGTCGCGATGCGCGCCCACGAATGCGGCACGGGATAGTAGCGCTGGCTGAAGGACATGTGCGCGGCGAAGATGCCGAGGCAAGCGAGCAGCGTGGAAGCGGCCGCGCCGACCATGCCGAACCGCATCGTGAGCAGGGCGCACACCACAATGCCCGCCGTCGCGCCGACGAGATTGATCCAAAGGACCACGATGGTCTTCTTGCGCAGGTTGGGCCCCGGCGCGAACATCGCCATTTGGCTGAGGAAGACGGCGGGCGTCAGCAAGGGAACCACCGCGACCGCGGAATGATAGGCGGGAGCGGTCATGATCCGCAGGATCTCGCGGGAGAACACGCTCAATGCCAGGCAGGCCAGGAGCGCGCCTCCCATGAAGAGCCTGTAAATCTGCGCGAGCCTTTCCGGCGTGCGCGGGTCCTTGTAGTTGCGATAGACCAGCGGGGTGAGCGCCCACTGGAACCCCACCATCGCGATCCCCACCACGCTCGCCATCCGGAATCCGATGCCGTAAATGCCCACCTGCCTCAAGGACAGAAAGCGGCTGATCATGAACCGGTCCGAGTACTGGGTGATGAAAAATGCCACGCCCGCCGGCACAAGCGGAACCGAGAACGCCAGCATTTCGCGCAGCTGCGTTCCGCTGAACCGGAGGCGATAGCTTCCGCGCAGGCACCATAACCCGTACGTCGCTCCCAGCAGCACTCCCGCGAGCGAGCCATACAGGACGCCCTGCAGTCCCCACCCCAGGACGTACGCGAAGTACAGCGCGCATGCGGCCGTCCCGAACGTCATCGCCAGGTTCGCGATGAGGAACTGGAAGCTTCGCAGCTCCCAACGCAGCTGGTTCTGGATCAGGAAGAAGATTCCGTGCCCCCACAGGTAACCCATTCCGATGCGGAAGATTCCTTCCAGGCCCTTCCCCTTGAGCAGCAGGTGGGACATAGGCCCCGAAAACACGAGCATGACGACGAGGAAGGTCGTGTAGCACGGGAGCGTGAACCAAAAGGAGGTCGAAGCGAACCCAACCCTCCGCTCTGGGTCCTCCTCCTCGGAGTAGTAGCGCGCGACCCCATGCCAGATCTGGCAGGCGACCGTGAGGTTGACGAATGTTCCCATCAAAAGAATCAGGTCGAATGCGCCATAGTCGGCCGGGGAGAGTATCCGGGTGTACACCGGCACCAGGAACAGCGAAATGCCGCTGCTCACGATGCTCGGCAGCGTATACAGGACGCTGTCCTTCAGCAGCGCCTTAAGCATGGGCACCCTCCTCCAAAAGAGCCGCCCCTTCGCGCAGGCCGGCCTGGGCGCGCTCCAGCACGTCCAGCACCCGGCAGGCTTCCTCCCCGTCGGTCGCCGGAACGGCGCGCGTCTCGAGGCACTCCAGAAAATGGCGACACTCGGCGAGAAGCGGCTCCAACGGATCGAGGGAGAGATATTCCGGAGCTCCCTCGCCAAGGCCCTCATTCGAAAATCCGGACGCGCCGGAAACCGCATGCAACGCCAGTTTCCGCTCCCAAGGCTGGTCGTCATCGAAGATGCCGATCTTCTCCTCGCCGATCACCGTGAAGATGCGCTCCCGGCGAGGATGCCGGCAGGAGACGGAGATCCGTGCGGATACTCCGGCGAAAGAAAGCGACAGATCCACCGCATCGGGCGCGCCGCCTTCCCGACCCGCGGCGGAGATCTCAACGGGATTGGAGCCGACCAAGGAGAGGCACATGGAAACATCGTGCGAGGCCAGGTCCCACAAAGGATCTTCCTCGCGCAATGCGCCGGCCGATCCGAGGCGCCTTGAGCGAATGCCGAGGATCCGTCCCAGTCCTCCCTCATGGGCGATCTCGCGGAGGCGAAGGAATGCGGGATGATAATGAAGCAAGTGTCCCACCATCAGCACGAGGCCACGATGTTGCGCTTCTTCCGCAAGCCTCCGCGCATGATCCGCGCTCAATGCGAGCGGCTTCTCGACATATACGTCCTTGCCGGCCTGCAGCGCCCTTTCGGCGAAGTCGAAGTGCAGGGCCGTCGGCGTGGCGATCACCACGGCTGAAATCCGGGCGTCCTCCAGGATTTCATCGTACATGCAAGCGGTCTTGATCCCGGGATGGGCGTTCAAGACCCCGGAAAGCACCATGGGATCGGTGTCGCAAACCGTTTGGAGCGAACCCAGCAGATAGTGGTTCCGAACCAGGTTGCGGCCCCAAGCTCCCGCGCCGACGACGGCTACCTTGCGCATACCGGATTTCCCGCTTCCGTCGTCTCGCGCCGACGGCGCCCCTATTGGGCCGGTTGCGGCAAGCGGTCGGAGACACTCCGCTTCAGGTTACGCCAACCCCGCCCCGCGAAAACTCCCGCGCAAGCAGTCATCACGCCGAAAAGGAACGCGATCGCCACGACACGCGTCCGCTTGGGGCTGCTCTTCAACAAGGGAACCAGCGGCCTTTCGATGACATCGAAGGCCTCCGTCCTCACGAGCATGGATTTCTCGATCTGTGCGGCGATGAGGTCCTGAAGCTTCTCGCGCAGGTACGGATCCGAAATCGTGCCCAACTGCTCCTCGAGGTACTCCCGATCCTTGCCCGCGCCCTTCAACACGTCCTCGCGCACGCGATCGTTCAGCGCCTCGAGATAATATTCGACCATTTGGCGGGCCAAGGTGTCCTTGCTGGCGGTAAGCTTGATGACGAGGACACCCTTCTTGGCATCCACCGTGACTTGGAGATAGCGTTCGCGCAGGAGCTTTGCGCCCTTGCGAAGGGTCGGCTGCTTTCGTGGGTTTTTCTGCTTCCACTTGTGCCTGGCCGAATCCCAGGCCTTGGGATACAGGACGGGCAGGAGATTGTGCCTGGTGATCACGGCCTCGGCGAGGTCGTTGCTCTTCAGGATGAGCGAGGTTTTTTCCAGGTCTCCGCCCCCCCCTCCGAACTGCGCCGCGATGGCGCCGACGCCTCCGCCCAGCTGGGAGAAGAAACGCGCCATTCCGCGCCCGTCATCCGCCTCCCGTTGGGCGATGGTGGCTTGCGACTCATACACGGGCTTGGCCAGAAGGGCATAAGCGACGCCCAGGAGGGTCACGAACAGGACCCAGTAAGCCATGGGTTTCCGGTGGAACCACAGGATGGCGAGGACGCCGACGACATCCACGGAATCGTCTCCCGCGGCATTCGCCTTGAGCACCGGGGCTCCTTCCTTGTCCATCGTCTGTCCCTCTCCGATTTTTTGCGGCACGACTAGAACAGGGTCGCTGCCACGCCCACGCTGACGGCAAGATTGTACAGGATCTGGCTAGACTGCGCCCAGATCTCGAGGTAATCCTTGGCGGGCGGCTTCATCGGAACGATGATCGTGCCTCCGGGCTCGACCTTCATGCACTTGAAGCTGGAGTACCACGGCACGGTATGGGGCGTTGTGACCGTACCGTCCGGGCCCACGTAGAACGTTGCCTTGTAGTCTCCGTACATCGCCACCCCGCCGGCACGCGCCAGCAGCTCGCCCACTTGGTTGGTCTTGCGCGTGTAAATGACGGTGGTAGGAGACGAAACCTCTCCCAGCACCGACACCGTTCCCACCCGCGGCCCCACCCACAGGCTGTCGCCGTTCTCCAGCTCGAGGTCCCACTCGGTCCCGGCGAACTTCATCTTCGAATCCACCCGGATGACCACGCGTCCGAGATTCGGGGCCCTCTTGATCTGATCGACCAGCTGGCCGCTGCGTTCGAGGGCGACGGTCAGGCCGGCTCTTTCCTTTTCCTGGGTCGTCTGCATCAGCCGGGCCTGCATCTGGGATTCCACCCGACGCCCGATCTCCTCGGCATGGAGGATCTGCTGCTCGCGCACGCGCTTGCGGAGAAAGACCGCGCCGCGGAGGTAGGCCTGATTGCTGAAGCCGCCCGCCCGGCGAAGAACGCTGCTCAACCTCTCTCCCGGGGTGATTTCATAACTGCCCGGAAAATTGAACTCCCCGGTCATGGCGACGCTCGAGAAGGCGCGGGAATTGATGACCTCACGCACATAGACCACGTCGCCATCCTCGAGGCGGAAGGTTTCGGATCCGTCCAGGATGGCCTTGAGGTTCAGCTTCATGATTTTTCGGGTGAGGACGCTGTCGCCCACGATGGTGCGGCGGGCGACCTCGACTCCAAGGCGGTAGCTGTTCTTGGTCATGCCTCCGGCCAGCTTGAGGAGCTCCGGGATGCCCATGCCTTCGGCGAGGTCATAGCCGGCGCCCTCGTTCCGGACGGCCCCATAAAGCCCAACCGTGCGCCGGGGAACGAAATTCTCGCTGGAAAAAACGACCAAGGCATCGAAGGGTTCCAACGGCAGGTTTTCGCTGCTGCTTGGATCCTCCATGACGGCCTTCATGTTGACCTTGATGACCTTCACGTACAAGGAATCGGCGGTCGCGTCCTCCACCCGCCGGAGGATCTGCGCCTCGGACAAATAGGCCTCCTGCGCGAAGCCGCCACCCAGCACGATAAGGTCTGAAACCCGCATGCCCTCGCTGTAGACGATGGTGCCGCGCGCGCGCACCGCGCCCGAAATGGTCACCGTCGGGCGCGTGACGAGGTCGTATCGACCGTATACGATCACCGTGTCCCGCGGCTCGAGGGGCACGCGAAGCCCCTTGGAAAACACGTCGCCCAGCGGGAAATTCAGGAGCACCCGCCGCCCGTCGTCGGGCGCCACGCGCTGGATGTGCGCATATTCGAAGAAAGTCTCCGGCGCGAGATCCTGCAGCGACGGGATCAGGTCGCGAACCGTCATGCCCCGCTTGTATTGGTAGCGACCGGCCCGGTTCACGTTGCCCTTCAGCCAGACGGCGTCCTCGATCTGGTCGAGGACCTTGTCGACCCGCAGGATGTCGCCGCTCTCAAGGCGGACGTTGGACTTCGCGTCCGGCTTCTCCATGTCGACGTCGAGGACGATGTTGCGCTTGTTGCCCTGCACCCGGTCGAGCAGCAGGCGCCCCTTGAAGGCGTTGGCCTCGAGCCCGCCCGCCAGGTCAACCGCTTCCAGCGCCTTCATGCCGCCCTTGACCTCGTAAATGGCCGGGCGCTTGACCATGCCGTATACCGCCACCTGGGGACCCGCCAACGGGATGAAAATCACATCTCCGGGAAGAAGCTGGATATCGCCTGCGCTTTTTCCCTTCAGCAGCATCTCGTACAAATCGAGCGTGGCGGCGACCTTGCCGGAACGCCTCACCTCGATGGCCCGCAGGCTGCCGATTTCCGTGATGCCGCCGCTGCGGAAGAGAGCCGCCGTCACCGTCGAGCCCGCGGGCACCGCGAAGGACCCCGGGCGGGTCGCCTCGCCCAGCACCATGACGCGGATGTCGCGCAGGCGCCCAAGGCTCACCGAGGCCGAGACCCCGTGGATTTTCTCGATCTCCGAGACCAGGAACTTCTGCGCCGCGGAAAAGCGCATTCCCGCGATGCGGGCCGGATCCATCGGGGGGTAGTAAAGCATCCCCTCGTTGTCGATGACGGGAGACAGGGTTCGGCTTTCACGCCCCCACGTATTGATCACCAACTGATCACCCGGCGACAGGATATAATCGGACAGCGCGGGAGAGGCGGACGCTTGCGTGGGAAGATCGGCATTCAGGAAGAAATCCCATCCGAAGCGCTTGAGCTCGGCCGGGAACCGCTCGTCTCCGGGAGCCTTCGACGACAGGGATCCCGCGAAGCCTTGGGAAGGTTGGCCGTAATAATAGGTAGGGGTCGCAACTTGGCCGGATTGGCTCGCCGCGAATTGGCTCATCGCGGTCGTGCCTATCGCGGAGGTATTCGTCGGGGTCTGGCTGCCGGGGATTTGGCTCGCCGGGAATTGACCCGAGACGGATTGGTTCGATGCCGACGGTTGGGCCGACAGCTCGGTGCCTTGGCCGCCGGAGGCGCTCCGCCGTTCCTCGGCCACCATGTTCATGATGTCGTCGTCGGAGTAATTCTTAAGCGCCGGGAAGCGGCTCCGGGCCATGGCGAGCATGTCGGGCGTGATGGGCGCCCCGGACGCGATGAACTCGCGGATCTGCTGTCTCTCTGCCGGGGAAGGTGTCGGCCTTTGCGCTTGCACGGACAGCGCGGAAACCAGGAAGAAGCAAAAAAAAGCCGGCCAGAATCGGGCGACGCTCGGCATCCTAGGGTTCCCCTGTCACTTCAGGAAAAAATAGAGCACCATCACCCACAGCGGGACGATGGCGGCGCTAAAGTACAAAACGTGGCGATAAAACGCCATGCGCAGCACCCGGCGATGGTAGGCCGAGGTCAGCCCCAGGACGAAGCTCAAGGCGTCGGGGCGCAACGGGGTGTGGATGACGTCGTGCGCGCCCCACATCAGGTAGCGGGGGGCGTCGGCGCGCCGATCCCTCCCGGAGGCGACCAGGACAATGGCATCTCCCCCGGAGATCCGGAAAAACCGGAAGAGGCGCTCGGGGGCGCCGCGCAGGGCGCCGGCGTCGATGACGACCAGCGAATGGCGGCGTGCGCGGTAGCGGCGCGCGCCCTCGAGGCGCGTGGCGTCATGCTCGACGAGGTAGCCGAAGTTGTTCAGCACGGGCCGAAGCTCATCGGCGAGGGCGCCGCCGCCGATCAGCAGGGCGCGGTTTTTCCTGGCGTCCGGAGGCATGGCGTTCAGAACGGACGCGTCGACGGGGTGACGGAGGCGTCCTCCGCGACTTCCGCGTAATCGTTACGGCCCGCGTTCCCGACAGGCTCGGACGCGGCGAATATCTCGTAGTAACGCGCGTAACGTCTTCCGATCTGTTCGCCTTCCGCGCGGTCCTTGCCCAGGAACCACACGCGCAGGGTTCGCCGAACCTTGTGGGCGGGAAGGAACCGCAGCCGGTTCAGCAGGAAGCCCACGGCCAGCACCAGGTACAGGGTGATGGCGACTTCCCAGCGCCAATCGACGCGGGGAAGCAACACCGCCGCGGCGGTGAACCCCGACGCGAGCGAAAGAAGGAGGGAGGTCGCCTGCACATGCGAAAGGCCCGCATGGAGCAGGCGATGGTGCATGTGGTCGCTGTCGGCGAGGAACATCCGGAGGAAGCGCTGGCCCAGTTCGCGGTTGCGGACCCAAAGGAAGCGCCGCACCATCGCGACCGAAACGTCGAGGAGCGGATAGCCGGCGAGCAGCAGGGGGATGAGAACGTTGCGCCCCACGCCCGGGAAATCGT
>DATAHJ010000034.1:0-4668 GCA_036263275.1 Fibrobacteria bacterium
GAACAACCCCTCCGCCAGCGGCGAGCGGCAGATGTTGCCCATGCAGACGAAGAGGATTTTCTTCAATCGCGGGTTCCCAAAAGCTCGCGCAGCTTGTTTTCGGGGAAGTCGTCGCGCATGAGGCTTTCGCCCACGAGCACCGCGTTCACGCCTTCCTCCGCGAGCATCTCCACGTCGCGGCGGGTGAAGATGCCCGATTCCGAGACGAAGGGGATTTCGCGCGGCACCATCTTGCGGATCCGGAAGGTGACGTCCAGCGAGACGTCGAAGGTGCGGAGGTCGCGATTGTTGACGCCGAGCAACGGCGCGCCGGCGCGCAGGGCGACTTCGGCCTCGGCTTCGTCGTGCACCTCGGTGAGCGGCGTAAGGCCGATCTCACGGCCCAGCGCGATGAGGTCGCGGAGGCGCGACTCCTCGAGCGAGGCGACGATGAGCAGATAGGCGCTGGCGCCCAAGATCTTCGCCTCGAAAACCTGATACGCTTCAGTCAGGAAATCCTTGCGCAGCGCGGGCAAGGAGACGAGTCCTGCGATCTCGCGGAGGTAGTCGTCGCTGCCCTGGAAGAAGTCCTGCTCGGTGAGCACGGAGAGCGCGCTGGCGCCGCCGCGCGCATAGGCCTGAGCGATCTCGAGCGGCTTGAAGTCCTCGCGGATCACGCCTTTGGAGGGCGAGGCCTTCTTGACCTCGGCGATGACGTGCATGCCGTTGGGCGCGGGGGCCTTCAGGGTTTCGAGCAGGTTGAAGGCGGGGGCGGGGAGGGCACGCGCCTTGGCCTCCGCGTCGGCGGGGGAGAGGCGGCGCTTGGCTTCCGCGAGGCGTTCGGCCTTTTTGGCGGTGATCTGGGCGAGAATGTCGGCGGGCATGGGGGTATTCTTTGGAGGCGACTCTGCGTTCGGTTTTCTACGTCAAATTAGCTTTCGTGAGAAAATAAACTTGCACGAGGATCCCATGATCGATGCTCCCGAAATCGCGGAAACAAAGGCCCAGCCGGCCGCGGTGATCCATTTTGATATTCCTCGTCACGAAATGATGGCGGTATTCGGCCCGGCGGTCGAAGAGCTATTGGGGGCGCTGGGTGCACAAGGCATCAAGCCCTTGAGCGCGGCCTTCGCGCATCACCTGAAGATGAGCCCGGAGCGCTTTAATTTCGAGTTGGGATTCGTGACGGAGAAGCCGGTGGAGGCCGCGGGGCGGGTGAAGCCGGGGGACCTGCCCGCGCGCAAGGTGGCGCGCACGATTTATCATGGGCCGTATGAAGGGCTGCCGTCGGCCTGGGGAGAGTTCGACAAGTGGATGAAGGCACAGGGCTTGAAGCAGGCGGACGACTTGTGGGAGGTCTACACCCACGGCCCGCAGTCCGATCCGGATCCGAAGAAATGGTGGACGGAGCTGGTGAGGCCGCTGGTCGGCTGATTTTTTGGAGGACCTCCGCGCGGATCAGCCGTGCGTGAAAGCCGCCCACGCCTCGAGCGTGGCGGCGGCCTTGCCTTCGTCGATCGCCTTCGCCGCCAAGGCGGCTCCGTCCTTGATCGACGTCGCAATTCCCGCCACATACAGCGCCGCGCCGGCATTGAGGAGGACGATGTCGCGCTTCGGCCCCTTCTTGCCCGCGAAGATCTCGCCGAGAATCTCCGCGTTGCGGCCGATGTCGCCGCCCTGCAGGTCGTCGCGCGTCGCCAGCGAAAACCCCAGGTCCTGCGGATTCAGGATGTACTCCCTGATCGCGCCGTCCTTCAGCTCCGCCACCTTGGTCGGCGCGCAGAGCGAGATCTCGTCGATGCCGTCGGTGCCGGCCACCACGAGCACGTGTTCCGAACCGAGACGTGCGAGGACCTCAGCGAAAACCCGCGTCAAATTCTGGTCGAACACGCCCAGAACCTGCCGCTTCGCCCGCGCGGGATTCATCAGGGGGCCCAGCATGTTGAAGATCGTGCGCTGGCCCAGCTCCGCGCGCGGCGCCGCCACGTGCTTCATCGCCGGATGCAGGCTCGGCGCGTAGAGGAACCCGATGCCGTTCGCGTCGATGCTCGCGCCCACGCGGCCGGGCGCCTGCTCGATGTTCACGCCCAGTTCGGCGAGCACGTTCGCGCTGCCGCACTTGCTGCTGATGGCCCGGTTGCCGTGCTTGGCCACCGCCGCGCCCGCGCTCGCGGCCACGATGGCCGCCGCGGTCGAGACGTTGAAGGTTCCCGAATGGTCGCCGCCGGTGCCGCAAGTGTCGATCACGTTCGCGCGCGTCACGGGCACGGGCGTCGAATGCCCGCGCATGGCGTCGGCCGCGCCCGCGATCTCCTCGGCCGTCTCGCCCTTGATGCGCAGCGCCACGAGGAAGCCCGCGATCTGCGAGGGTGTCCATGCGCCATCGGCCACGCCCTCAATGCAAGAGCGCATCTCGGCGAAGGAGAGCGATTCGCCTCTCATCAGCTTGCCCAGCAGGGCGGGATCATACTTGTGGGCGGTCGCTTCGCGGGCGTCGGACATTTCGGTTTTCCTTGGGGTCGCTGGGTCGCTCAGGCCTTGCCGAGGTCGAGGAAGTTCCGGAGCATGGCCTTGCCGTGCTCGGTGAGGATGGACTCGGGATGGAACTGCAGGCCGTGAATGGGGCGGGTCTTGTGCCGCAGGCCCATGATGATGTCCTTCGCCGCATCGCCGGAAGCGTCATGCGTGACGGCGGTGACTTCCAGTTCGGAAGGCAGCGATTTCTTCTCCACGATCAGCGAGTGATAGCGCGTGGCGGTGAAGTTCTTCGGCACACCCTGGAACAGGCCCTTGCCGTCGTTCTCCACGGTCGAAGTCTTGCCGTGGAGCGGCTCGGGCGCGCGCAGCACGGTGCCGCCGAAGGCCGCGCCGATGGACTGATGGCCCAGGCACACGCCCAGCAGCGGAATTTCGGGCGGGACGGCGCGGATGAGCTCGATCGAAATGCCCGCCTCCGCCGGCGTGCACGGCCCCGGCGACACGACGATGTGCGAGGGCTTCAGCGCCAGGGCCTCGGCCACCGTGATCTTGTCGCTGCGCACCACGCGCAGGTCGGGATTCATCTCGCCCAGGTACTGCACGAGGTTGTAGGTGAAGCTGTCGTAGTTGTCGAGGAAGAGGATCATGACTTCTTCCCCCCGTTCCCAACCGCCATCCCGGCAAAGGATGCGACTTCCACCGCCAGCATGGCCGCGCGGGCCTTGTGGCGCGTCTCCTCGTACTCGGTCTCGGCGACCGAGTCGGCCACCAGGCCGGCTCCGGCTTGCACGTAGGCCGTGCCGCCCTTCAGCATCAGCGTGCGGATGGCGATGCACGAGTCGAGATTGCCGCGGAAGTCGAGGTAGCACACCGCGCCGCCGTAGATGCCGCGGCGCGTGGGCTCCAGCGAGTCGATGATCTGCATGGCGCGGATCTTGGGCGCGCCCGAGAGCGTGCCCGCGGGCAGGCACGACATCAGCGCGTCGAGCGCGTGCTTGTCGTCGCGGAGCTTACCCTTCACCACGGACACGATATGCATCACGTGGCTGAGCGGCTCGATCTCCATGAACTGGGACACGTTCACGCTGCCGTAGGCGGCCACGCGGCCGATGTCGTTGCGGCCGAGGTCGACCAGCATGAGATGTTCGGCCTTTTCCTTGGGATCGGCCAAAAGCTCCGCCGCCAAGGCCTTGTCCTCGGCCTCGTCCTTGCCGCGCGGGCGCGTGCCGGCGATGGGCTTGGTCTCGCAGAGGCCGTCCTGCACCTTCACGAGCGTCTCGGGCGAGGCGCCCACCACCTCGAAGTCCCCGTAACCCTTGAAGTCGAGGTAGAACATGTAGGGCGACGGGTTGATGGCGCGCAGGCGGCGATAGATGGAGACGCCGTCGGCCGGGGTCTTGGCCGCGAAGCGTTGCGACAGCACGATCTGGAACGCGTCGCCCGCGCGGATGAATTCCTTGCAGCGCTCCACGCCGCCCAAGAATTGTTCGCGTGTGACGTTCGACTTCCAGTCGAGCTGCGCAGGCGCGGAAAGCGCCGGGACGGATGGGGACTCGAGCAGGTCTCCTTGGGCGAGAGGCGCGCGAAGCTCGGCTTCCAGCGCATCCAGCAGCGAGACCGCGCGGGCGTAGGCGGGCTCGAGCCCGCCGAACTCGTCGGGCATCACGTTGGCCACGATGCTGAGGCGGTGCTTGAGGTGATCGAACACCACGAAGGCTTCGTAGAGGCCGAAGTCGAGGTCGGGCAGGCCGTAGTCGTCGCGGCCCGCCTCGGGCACGCTGTCCTCGAGCAGGCGGACCGCGTCGTAGGCGAAGAACCCCACCGCGCCGCCGGAGAAGGCGGGAAGATCCGGATCGTCGACGCCGCGGAAGCGGGCCAGGAATTTTTGCAGCTCCTCGAGGGGCTTGCCGTCGAACTCCTTCTCCTGCTTGCCGCGGATCTCGACGCGGCTGCCCTTGGCCTTGAAGGTGTAGAGGGGATCGCGGCCGAGGAAGGAGAAGCGGGCGACCTTTTCGCCCACCTCCACGCTCTCGAGGAGGAAGGGGCGCTTGCCGCCTTCCTTGAGCTTGAGCAGGGCGGTGATGGGGGTCTCGAGGTCCGGGAGGAACTCCTTATATATAGGGATGACGTTCCCTTGCGCGGCCAGGGGCCGGATGTCGGCGAGCGTCTTCATAAGGATCCCGGTGCTTTAATATAGGAAAAGCCTATCTT
>DATAHJ010000035.1:0-3766 GCA_036263275.1 Fibrobacteria bacterium
CGATCACCAGCACCTTCCCCGCGGAATACTTGTGCGTGCGCCAGGTCTTCAGGGGGAGATGGTCGAGGGCGTCGTCCCAGGTGTACATGGCCAGGCGGGAGGTTTGCCCCGCGAGCAACCCTTCGTCGAGGGCGATGCGGCTGTACTCCGTCTTGCCGTACGCGGCGCGAGCGGGATGGAACAGGGCCGAGAGCTTGAGGGCGCCCAGGCACAAGGTGGTGTCGGCGCGCACCGAGGGGCCGGGGATGGCGGCGGAGTCGGCGGCCACGCCCGAAGGGCAGTCCACCGACAGCACCGGGCGCCCGCCGTTGTTGATGCCGTGGATGAGCGAGGCCAGCAGTCCCTCGGTCGGCCGGTTCAGGCCGCTGCCGAGCAGCGCATCGACGACGAGGTCCGCGTCCTCGAAGACGGGCAGGTCGGCGGCGGAGCGGATCACGCGCACGGGCACTTCGGCTGCCGTGAGCTGTTCGCGCAGGCGGCGGGTCTCGGGGCTGTATTTCTCGGCATGCACGTGGTACACCGTCGCCCCCAGGCCTTCCTGCGCACAGCGCAGTGCCGCAGCCAGGCCGTCGGCGCCGTTGTGGCCCTTGCCGCATACGAAGGCCACCAAGGGGGGCTTCGGCCCGTTCATGCCTTCTTCGCGATCTCCGCCCTGCGGGGCTTCCTCTTCCACCGCGGCGGTGAAGCCGGGGCCGCCGAAGACTTCCTCGTCGCCTGCCTCGAGCATGGCCTTCACGGAGTGGAACACCGCCTCGCCCGCGCTGAGGATCAGTTCATATTCGCTGAGGCCCCCGGCGATGGAAAGGCGCTCGGCCTCGCGCATCTCGGACAGGGTGAGAATGGGAATCATGGTGGGAAGATACTTCGTGGGGGAAGCTTCGTCGTTGGTGGAGAAGAGAGACTTTGCGGGCCGTTCTGCGTCGTTGGTGGTTGGTGGGAAACAAGAAAGCGCTTCGCCACCAACTACCAACGACGAAGGAATGCTTCGAAGGACTTTGCAACTACCAACGTCGAAGGAAAGACCGGGGAGAACCGCCCCCCGTCCCGCTCAGTTCTTCTCTATTTCGGTCAGGATCGAATCGATCTCGTGACGGACGCGACGCTCGAAACCCTTGTCGTCGCCGGCGCGCGGAAGCAGCGCGGCGCGCGAGTGCAGGGCGCGCGCGAAGGCGTCGAGGCGCTTGCGGTCGAGCTTGCGGTTGATGCGCTCAAGCCGCGCCAGGCGGACGCGCAGCAGCAGCTGGCCGATGGAGGCTCCGGCCAGGAACACGGCCGCGACCAAGATGAATGCGATGAAGTTTTGCTGGGTCATCCTTATTTCCAAGGCTTGCCGCGGGATCGCCGCGTCAACGGGGGCACCTGAGAAACCGTTTTTAATCTAAGGAATTTACCCCTCTTCCACATCGGAAACTCTGGCAGAAGATCATGCCAAAAAGTCATAACGGGGCTCAACAAGGCCCGATTGGGCGGAGGCCGATTCGCGGCCGTCCTGTTTTCAGGGCGTCGAAGACAATTGGCGCAGGGTCGTGGCGGCGGTCTCAGTGAGGGCATCCGGGCCGAGCCTTCGGGGCAATTCGATGCGCAATTGCAGGGGATCGGCGTAGAGGAAGCGGGAGGGGAGGGCCGTCCGGCCCGCGAGGGCCCCCAGGGCGTCCTTTCCGGGCATATGGTCGGGGGAGAAGGTCAGCACGAGGCCGCCTTCCCGGATTTCCGCGCGCTGGAGCCCAAGCGCCAAGCAGGCCACGCGCGCTTCCACGTTGCGGAGCAGCATGCGGGCCGCATCGGGCGGGGGACCGAAGCGGTCGGCCAGCTCGGCTTCCATCTCGGCCACGGCGGCGAGGTCGGGAAGGCGGGCGATGCGCTGGTACAGCGTGGTCCGCTGCAGGGCGTCCTCGACGTAGCTCTCCGGCAGGTAGGCGTCGGCGGGAAACTCCACCTCGGGGGTCAGCGGCGGGGGCGGGGGCTCGCGGCCCTGCTGCTCCAGCACGGCCTCGCGCACCATGCGCACGTAGGTCTCGAAGCCCACCGCCGCGATGTGTCCGCTCTGCTCGATGCCCAGGAGGTTGCCCGCGCCGCGGATCTCCAGGTCGCGCATGGCGACCTGGAAGCCGCTGCCGAGGTCGGTGAACTTCTCGAGAGCGTAGAGCTTGCGGCGCGCGTCGTCGGTGAACTTGTTCGCGTCGGGTGCCACCAGCAGGCAGTGCGCCTGTGTCGAGGAGCGGCCCACGCGTCCGCGCAGCTGGTAGAGCTGGCTGAGGCCGAAGAGGTCGGCGCGGTGCACGATCAGGGTGTTCGCGTTGGGAATGTCGATGCCCGACTCGACGATGGCGGTGCTGCACAGCACGTCGTACTCGCCGTGCACGAAGGCGGACATGACGCGCTCGAGCGCGTCCTCTTCCATCTGCCCGTGCGCCACGGCGATGCGGGCGCGCGGCACCAGCGCGCGCACCTTCTCGGCCATCTCCTCGATGTCGCGCACGCGGTTGTGCACGAAGAAGGTCTGCCCCCCGCGCTCCATCTCCGCCTCGAGCGCGACGCGGAGCGTCTCGGGATCCCAGAACACCACGCGCGTCTCCACGGGGAGGCGATTGCGCGGGGGCGTGGCGATGATGGAGAGGTCGCGCGCGCCCAGCAGCGAGAAGTGCAGCGTGCGCGGGATGGGCGTGGCCGAGAGGGCGAGGACGTCGACCTCGGCGCGCAACTCCTTGAGGCGCTCCTTCTGCTTCACCCCGAACTTCTGTTCTTCGTCCACGACGAGGAGGCCCAGGTCCTTGAACTTCACGTCCTTGGAGAGGAGGCGGTGCGTGCCGACCACGACGTCGACTTCGCCGCGCTCGAGCGCGGCCAGCACGGCCTTTTGCTCGGCGGGGGAGCGGAAGCGGTGAAGCGCCTCGATGCGCGCCGGCCAGCCGGAGAACCGCTCCGAGAGCGTCTCGAAGTGCTGCGCGGCGAGGATGGTGGTGGGGGCGAGGAGGGCGACCTGCCGGCCCGCGGACACGGCCTTGAAGGCCGCGCGCAGGGCCACTTCCGTCTTGCCGAAGCCCACGTCGCCGCACACGAGGCGATCCATGGGGCGCTCCGATTCCATGTCGCGCTTCACGTCCGCGACGGCGCGGGCCTGGTCGGGCGTCAGGTCGTATTCGAATGAGGCTTCGAACTCGCGTTGCAGGTCGCCGTCGGGCGGGAAGGGATAACCTTTGGCCGTCGAGCGGCGCGCGTAGAGGTGGATGAGCTCCTTGACCAGGAGGACGATCGCCTTGCGCGTCTTTTCCTTGGCGGTTTCCCACGCCTTGCCGCCGAGCTTCGAGAGCACGGGAACATGCCCCTCCTCACCCCCGAACTTCTCGAGCTTCGCGAGGTCGGAGACGGGAAGGGTGAGCTTGTCCTTCCCGTTGTAGTCGAGCAGGATGCAGTCGACCTCGCGGTTCCCGAGGCGCATGCGCCGGATGCCCGCGAAGCGCCCGACGCCGTAGGCTTCGTGCACGACGAAGTCGCCGCGCCGGAGCGCGTCGAAGTCGGGGATGGCCACCCCGCCGCCGCGGAACTTGCGGCGGCGGCCCGTGCGCGCCATGCGGTTGAAGATCTGGTGGTCGGTGAGGAGCGCGACGCCCTGCGTGCGGTCGATAAAGCCCGAGGCGAGGGCGCCTTCGAGCACATCCTCCACCCCGAGGGGGGAGGCGGCCTTGCGCAACCGCTCGGCCTGCGCCGGATTGGGACAGGACAGCCACACGCGCAGGCCTTCGCCCACGAGGCCGCGGATCAGGGG
>DATAHJ010000036.1:0-7115 GCA_036263275.1 Fibrobacteria bacterium
TCGCGCCGAGGGGGTCCTCCGCAGCCTGGAGGCCGCGACGGCCCGCGCGGGAACGCCGGGCGTCACCTTCCGCCCCTCCTGGTCGGGCGAAGAGCCGGCCCAAGCTCCCTTCGGCAACACGCTCCCGGAGGAGCGAAACCATAACCGCACCGTGATCATCGATATCGTGCCGGAATAGACTTCCGCCCGTGTCACAAAATGTGACTTGCATCCTTACGTCCCCCGCCACCCTTGTATCCTCCTTCCCATGCCACGCAATCCCTTCCAATCCATCATCGGACTCCTCGCCTGGATCGCCCTCTGCTTCATCGCCGCCGCCGTCGGCGGGCAAGGCTCGGTAGGCGCCCCGCACTTCTACGCCCAACTCAACCACCCTGCGTGGGCCCCGCCCGTCTGGCTCTTCGGCCCCGTGTGGACCGTGCTCTACCTGCTCATGGGCATCGCCGCCTGGCGCGTGTGGCGCAACGGCGGCTTCGGGCCGGCAAGGCAAGGAGGCGCGCGCGGCGCGCTCATCCTCTTCATCGTCCAGCTCGCCGTCAATGCCTTCTGGAGCTGGCTCTACTTTGCCTGGCGGATGGGCGCCGCCTCCTTCGGGTGGATCATCCTGTTGTTGATTTTAATTATCGTCACGATATTCGCCTTTAGGCGCCATAGCCCCGCGGCCGCGTGGATGATGGTCCCGTACCTGCTCTGGGTCAGCTTCGCCACCGCGCTCACCTACGTCACGTGGCAGATGAACCCGGTCCTGTTGGGCGGATAAATCCGCCGTCCCGATTCTTTGGAACATGATTCCCGGGGGGACGTTTCCCCCCGGGAGGATACCATGGCCAAGGACGACAAGAACAAGGACGCCGCCAACACCGGCAATAAGGGCACCGGCGATTTCGCCAACGACGCCAACGACAGCAACGACATCCCCGACCGCGACATCGTGGAAAGCCGCGCCTCCACCGAGCGCGAACGCCCGCGCAGCATGGGCGACGTGTGGGAGGAACGCGGCGTCGAACGCGACATCCCCGAAGAGATCGCCGAGCGGCGCGGCGAAGGCGCCGACCGCACCGACCAACAGGATCCCATCGACCCCACCGGCGCCGAATGGGAAAACGGACCCGGTGTCGACGTCGACGACCCCAACCTCAGCCAGCTCATGGCCGAAGGCCAGGTCGGGGACGGCAAGGACGCATTGGGCCGAACCGACGGCGCACGCGACCCCGAGGAAATGCAGCTCGACGACCCGGAGGAACTCGAAGAAGACGAAGAGGCGTGAACAGGGGGTATTCTTCGCGGTCAGCGGGCGGTTCGGTATTCGCCGTGGACCTTGCAACAGATGGTGACAGCCTGAGGATCCCCCTTGCCTCGCGCGCGGTTCCTTGTATCGTCTTTCCATGGAAACCGCGCACGTCATCCTCGTCCTCGTCGGCAGCCTCCGCAAGGAGTCGATCAACCTCAAGTTCGCCAAGGCCCTCGCGCGCCTGGCGCCCGCGGAATACGAGTTTCGCATCCAGACCCTCGGCGACCTCCCGCTCTTCAACCAGGACGAAGAGCAGAATCCCGCGCCTTCCGTGACGGCCCTCAAGACCGCCGTTCGCCAAGCCGCCGGCGTCGTCTTCGTCACCCCCGAATACAACCGCTCCATCCCGGGCGTGCTCAAGAACGCCCTCGACCACGGCTCGCGGCCCTACGGCGACAGCGCGTGGAAGGGCAAGCCCGCCGCCGTGATGGGCGTCACCGGGGGCGCGGCGGGAACCGCCATGGCGCAGCAGCACCTCCGCAACATCCTCGCCTATCTGGACATGCCCACGCTCGGGCAGCCCGAACTCTTCCTGCGCGCCGACGCGGAGTTCTTCGACGCCGACGGCGGGCTCGGCAAGACGTCCAGCAAGCTCATCCAAGGATGGATGGGCAAATACATCGAGTGGGTCGAGCGTTTCGCCCCGAACAATTCATCCCAAGGAGGCAACTCATGATCGATCGTTCCGACATCAGCGACATGGTGGAGCGCATTTCCGACAAGGTCAGTTGCCGCACGCGCCATCGCGGCCTTTTCTACGGCATTCTAGGTGGGGTCCTCGTGGTCTCCCTGATCGCCGTCGTGTGGTTCGTGCGCCGCCGCCGCAGCGAAGAGGACGATGAACTGCTCGACCAGGCCGAGACCGGCTGGGACGGCGAATCGCTTCCCGACACCTTCCCCAACTCGATGCGCGAACACAGCGCGGGCGACTTCGGCGAAGGCGACGACGCGGCGGTTCCCGGCAACCGCGCGCGCCGCAACCGCAAGCGCGACACCCACGGCGGCCTCTCCAGCGCCGAGGGCGACGTCTCGCCCATGCCCGCCTAGCGATCAATAAAAAAGGCCGATCCACTGGGGACCGGCCTTTTTGTGATTGTTGCTGTAAGCTGTCAGCTATTACCGCGCAGCGATGCGCGTCGCCATCTCGGGCAGGAACCCGTTCGGGTCGCCCTGCTCCTTCGCCTCGCCCAGCGTCGCCATCACCGCCTCGGCGATGGTGTTGTCGAGCTTCGCATCCTCGGTCATCTGGTTGTAGTAGCCCAGATCCTTGTGCGCGTTCGAGATGCTGAAGCGCATGTTGCCCGCGTCGCCCGAAAGCAGGTAGGGCTTGATGCGGGTGAGCGCCGCGCCGTGGCCGCCGCCCTGCTCCAGCACCTGCACGAAGGTCTCGGTGTCGATGCCGAGGCGCTTGGCCGAGGCCGCAGCCTCGGCAATGAGCGTCAGCGTGCCGAGCGACACGTAGTTGTGCAGCAGCTTCATGATGTGCCCCGCACCCACAGGGCCGGAGTAGGTGATGTTCTCGGCGAAGCAGGCCAGGATGGGGCGCACTTCCTCGAACAGGGCCTTGTCGCCGCCCACCAGCAGGTTCAGGCGGCCTTCGGCGGCCTCCTTGGGCGTGCGGGTCATGGGCGAATCGACGAAGCGGCCGCCCGCGTCATGCACCAGCTTGGCCATGCGCTCGGTGGAGGCCGGCACGGCGGTGGAGCAATCGATGATGATGGTGCCGGGACGCATGCCCGCAAGCACGCCGTCGTTGCCGTTCTCGCCCTTGAGCACGGCCTCGACCTGCGGCGTACCGGTCACGCAGAGGATGAGCACGTCGACCTGTGCGGCCAGCTCCTTGGGCGTGTTCACCGAAGTGGCGCCTGCGGCCTTGAGACCATCAAGCGGCTGGTTGCCCGGGTGCTCGAGCACCGTCAGGGTCTGGCCCTTCTTGACGAGGTTGCTGGCGATGCCGTGGCCCATGAGGCCGATGCCGATCATTCCAATCTTCTTCATCATGCGCCTTTCAAAGCGGATTTCAGGCAGCCCGGCAGGTTTGTTCCGGGGCCAAGGGCCGCAAAATTAAGAAAAAAGAAGAGGCGGCCCGAACAGAACCGCCCCTTCCCTGCGTCGCAGTGACCCCTGTTTCTCGCTCACAATCGCCGAGGGGGAGAGCCACGGGATTCCGAACGTCCGGGTTGCAACGGTGTCGACAAGAATCAATCTACCGCGCTCCCCGAAAGGAATTGTCTCAATCATGTCAAACTTGAGGCGCGGAAAGGTTTTGACCGAGGCCCCAGTTTTGTCAAAAAGACCACTTCGATGCCAAGTTACCGCGAAACAGCCCGGAATCCGCAGTCGGAAACCCCCATAAAGCATTTTTCCAGATCGAGAGAGGAAACACCATGGATCTCAAGACCGGCCTAGGCTTCGAAAGCAACACGTCCGTCCTGCCCGATTACGACGACGTCCTGCCCATCATCCAGCTCAAGATGCTGTCGACGGGGTTCAAGCTCCCCGCCAAATTCGGCACCCAAGCCATCACCGAGCACTCGGCGGAGCTGGTGCGCAAGATCAACAGCAAGTTCCGCGCGTGGCCCGCGCCGCTCTGCCCCACCGACCAGCGTTTCCAGGACTGCCTCGACCGGCACCTCGGCGCCCTGAAGGTGCCCGGCGTGCGGCTGCCCGACAGCTCGCTGCACATGGACTTCCACGGCTTGGCGCGCACGCTTTCGCTCCCGCCCGACAAGGACGTGTTCGAATCGCCGCTGCTCAAGAGCACGCGCGTGCGGCAGGGCGTGCTGCACAATCCCGCTTCTGACAAGCGCACCACCAAGGGCACCTTCCACGTCGCCGAGGGCGGCCTGCCCATCCCCGCCGACAAGAAGGCCGTGCCCGCGGAGGCCTTCGCGCGCTTGTTTGCCCAAGCCATGCGGCCGCCCAAGGATTTGACGATGCTGCCGTTCACCTCGACGCTCCCGGCCGGCGAGCGGGTGCACGCCTTCACCTCGCTCTTCCTGCGTCCGATCGTCTCACCGGAGGTGCCGGGCCTGTCGCCGTATCGGGATATGGAAATCCGATTCCTGGCGCCCGCGAGCCTCGTGAGCAACCTCGACTTCGTGGAATCGATCTTCGGCAACGCGGGCGACCCGTATCTTCCGGAGAATGATCCCGGCCTCGACGTGGAGCACTTCTGCGGCGTTTCAGGCCTGGTCGTGCTGGCCCCGCACCTCGTGAAGTGCAC
This sequence comes from Fibrobacteria bacterium, assembly GCA_036263275.1. Classification (GTDB taxonomy): domain Bacteria; phylum Fibrobacterota; class Fibrobacteria; order UBA11236; family UBA11236; genus UBA11236. The sequence continues at coordinate 4,518 of DATAHJ010000036.1, forward strand.
GAAGAAGGAACTGGGGCTGCCGCATGTCTCCAAGGCCACCGCGCGCCAGAAGCGCGACGGCATGTGCTGGGAGAAGGCCGACGAGCGCTACAACGACGGCGGCGCGTTCAAGTGCACCTTCCGCGTGGCCGAGGGCGTGATCATCACGCTGATCGCCGACAACTATTACGGCTATTGCAAGAAGGAAGTGAAGACGCAGATCGGCTTCGCCGCCAACCTGATCGGCCGCGCCGAGGAGGAGCATTCGGGCGGCGCGCTGGTGTTCCCCAGCTACAACCTGGGCGACATGATTCGCGGCTCGTCGGACTTCGTGGGCGTGAAGGGCTTCACCTTCGAGCGCGCCATGGAGCGGCTGCGCGGCCGCGTGGACGTGAAGCCGGAAGGCTACGCCGTGGACAAGGCCTTCCCCGATGTGATCTACATCCCCGAGGATGCCGACGTCTGCCTGCCGGACCAGACGGTGCGCTGGAAGCAGGACGGCCGCGAGGTTTCCATCCTGCTTTCGCCCGAGAAGGTGTACGTCTATCCCAACGGGTACAAGGCGCGGATGGAGCGCCATCCCGGTGCCGACACCTGGCGGCTGATCGGGACGCGCGCGGAGGGCACGTTGTGCCATAAGCCCTGTACGGTCTCGGGCGGCGGCAAGAGCGAGATCTCGAAATCCGTCTCCGACGGCATCCTGTACCGTCACGTTTACGTGCAGGACCTGAAGCGCGATTTCGACATGGTCGATCGCATCCTCGCGAAGGACTATTCGAAGCGCTTCCGCGCGAAGGCGCGCGGCAAGAAGAAGCCCTCGCGGCCCTTCCTCTCGCCCCTGCGCTCGCTGGGCTCCGTGGTGCGTCTGCTCACGCCGTCGCCCGAGTACACCGATGTGTACAACGCTTGGCTGCGCTTCATCCCCGCGCACGTCCGCAACCTCGCGCTCCTCGTGAAGCGGAGCTATCGCCCGGAATGGGGCGACGACTATCGCAAGCATTTCAGCGTGGACCTGCTCGACGGCAAGCCCGGCAACGAGCTGGTGTTCGACCACCAGCACCTCATGAACAGCTATTTGAAGTCGGGCGCGGACGCGGACGGCAACTGGATGGTGTTCCGCCTGCGCTCCGACTACGTGCCGGCGCGCAAGCTGCAGACGGAGGACGATATTTCCGTCTCGGTGACCTTGCCCTCTCCGATGGAGGGCGGCCAAACCAGCTTCAAGTTCGTGGAGAACTGCGAGCATCGGCTGTTCCAGCGGCCGGACGACGCCATCATCCCCGGCAAGGACAAGCAGGCGGAGGCCGACCTGGCGGGTTCCGCGCGTTTCATCTCGAACTTCGAACCGCTCCCCGTCGAGGAGGCGAAGCGCATCGCTTCGCACGTGACGGAGATCGAGAAGTTCACCGCGCCCATGCAGGCGCTGATCCGCGATGCCGCGTCGCGCGACGAAGGCTGGTTCGTGGCCTCCAACGCGCCGCGCGTGGTGGACGGCAAGCCGACCCCGAACGTGCGGTACCTGCAGGATCGCCCCGACCTCGTGGACCCGATGTCCTTCCACGTCGCGGAGATGGGCATCCGCCTGCGCCGCGGCTTGCGCGAAAGCGACCCCGTGTGGCAGCCGGTGCAGGCCGTGCTGGTGGGACGGCGCAACAACCCGCCCGAGACCAACGCCAAGGGCCAGTACATGCCGCCGCTGGCGGTGTACAACCCGCTGCACTACCAGGAACTGCCCGAAGCGTTCATGGACTTCGTGGCGAGCCTCACGGGCAAGTCGCCCTCCACCACGGGCGCGGGCTCCGAGGGCGCGATGACCAAGGGGCCCTTCAACGCCCTGTGGTCGATCCACGACTTGAACAATGCGTTCCTCTCATACGCCCTGACGGGCCTGCAGATCTTCAGCACGCCGGCGGGCCACGTGGGCCGCAAGTACCAGGTCGACCACGACATCAGCCTGCTGATGCCGGAGATCTGGTCGCGTCTCTCGGCCGACGAGCGCGACGCGGAGCGCCTGATCGCGGGCGGTTACCTCGAGCGCGTGCGCGACTTTCGCCATGGCCGCAAGACCGTGGCCGCGTCGCGACTCGGCTGGCGCATCAACGAGCGCTTCCTGCACGCGTACTTCGGGCGCGTGTTCAGCGAGCCGACGGCGGTGTTCCCCGCGGACATGTTGCAGCCGGAACTCCAGGGCGCGAAGGACTTCGCCGACGGCGTGGCCAACATCGTCGAGGGCCAGCGACAAGCCGCGAGCCTGTACTTCGAGGACGGCAGCGTGGAGGCGGCCTGCCCGCCCCTTAAAGGGTTGTTGAACGTCATGGTCCACGGCAAGTGGAAGGGCATGACGCTGGAGTCCAAGGCCTTCCGCGCGCTCTTCACGCGCGAGAGCGTGCTGAAGTCCGACTGGTACCGCGACCGTCTGAAGCGTCAGCAGAAGCATGACGCGGACCAATGGCGTGCGCGCGCGGCCTACCTGAAGGCCTTCATGGACCTGCCCTACAACCGCAAGGCGACCGACGACCTCGGCCTCGCCGAGCGGCTTTCCAGGGCGCGCAAGCGCTTGGCCGAGGCGGAAGGCGCCGGGTACCTGAAGACGCTTGAGGGGACGATCGGGTTGGACGG
>DATAHJ010000037.1:0-9076 GCA_036263275.1 Fibrobacteria bacterium
ACCAGCACGCGCGAGACTTGGCCCGTGGCGAGCAGGCGGTGGAAGACGAGGCCCGCCTCGATGGTCTTGCCTAGGCCCACTTCGTCGGCGAGCAGCACGCGCGGGCGATGGCGCGAGGAAATCTCGTGCGCGATGCCGAGCTGGTGCGGCAGGAGCGCCATGCGCGCGCCCGCGAGGCCGCGCGCGGGCGCCGCCAGCATGCGGCGGCGCAGCTCGAGCGTGCGCAGGCGCAAGGCGAAGGCCTCGGGATCGCCGGGGCGGCCCGCCAGGAGGCGCTTGTCGGGGTCGGAGAAGGCCATGCGGTCGAGCAGGTCGCCCTCGGCGAGGGCGCGGCCGCCGCCGTGGTAGGTCAGCAGGCCATCCTGCTCTTCGACGCGTTCGACGACGAACATCGCACCGGTCCGCGCGCGCGCGCGATCACCGGGCGCCAGCCGCGCGCGGCGCAGCGGCGCTCCGGGAACGCGGTAAACGCGCGTTTCCTCGGAGGCGGGAAACCGGATGCGCACGTCGCGCATCCCGGCGGCCTCGACCACTCCGAGGCCGAGCTCGGGTTCGCTGTCGCTGACCCAGCGCTGGCCGGGACGAAATTTCTGAGGAGTCAATACTTTGCCGATGGTAGAGGGTGGACGTTGGAAGGCAGGCAAACCAAGGGATGAAACCCGCTCGCACGGGATGGAAAACAGGAAAGTGGAGAGCCCGGGAAATTCATGCGTTCCCTACCCTCCACCTTCCACCCTTTACCGTCCCGTTCCAATCAGCCGGTTCACCCCGTTGAAGAGCGCCTTCACGTTCGCCTTCAGGGTATCCGTGCTCTTGCCGCGCCCGATCACTACCGGGCCCACGGGCTGGCCCGCGGCGTCCTTGCCCTGCATGCGGATCTCGGACAAGGCGAAGGCCGCCGAATCGCTGCGCTCCGCGTCCACCGCCTGCTGCGAATACCCGGCGAGGTGGAAGTGAATGCCCAGCGCCTCCAGCGCCGAGCGCGTGGCGTCCACCGGCCCGTTGCCGGAGCCCTTGAGCGTCTTGGCCTCGCCCTTCCAGGTCACGTCGAACGAGAACTCCGTCTCGTCCGCGTTCACGCGCAGCGCGCGGAACTCCAGCGGGCCGTCGGCGTGCAGGAGCACGGCCTCGTAGGCCGCGGCCACCTCGGCGTCGCTCAGCTCGCCGCCCTTCGCCTCGGAGCGCGCCTTCAGGACGGGCTGCAGGACGGCAGCCTCCTCCAGCGTGATCGGCAGGCCCAAGGCCTTCACGATCTCATGAACCGCGCTCTTGCCCGACTGGCTGGTGAAGGCCACGCGGTCCGACTCGCCGCGGCCGATCAGGTCGCCCTCGATGGCGCGGTACGCGCCCTTCTTCATGCCCTTGGTCTTGGCCGCGCCATCCTGGTGGATGCCGCTGCGGTGCGCGACCACGTCGGCGCCCACCTGGGGCGCCTTCTCGTAACTGGGCACGCGCGACCACTCCGAGACCTGCAGCGCGGTCTCGTAGATCTCCTGCATGTTGAGCGGGCGCTCCACGCCGCAGTTATGGATCGCCACCGCGACCTCATACAGGTTCGTGTTGCCCGCGCGCTCGCCCAGCCCGTTCAACGCGCATTCCAGCTGCGTCGCGCCCGCGAAGAAGCTCTCGACCGTGGTGGCCGTGGCCATGCCCAGGTCGTTGTGCGTGTGCACGGCCACCGTCACGTGCTTCGGCAGGGCCTCCACCACGCGGCGCACCATGTCCACGAACACCATGGGGCGGTAGCGCTCCACCGTGTTGGGCAGGTTGATCACCGTCGCGCCCGCCTCGATCACGCGCTGGAAGGTCTCGATCACGAAGTCCAGGTTCTCCATGCTGTCGCCGAAGTGCTCGGCGGAGAACTGGACGTCACCCTTCCCGTCCAACATGGCCTTGCACAGCGCCACCGACTCGACGGCCTTTTGCGCGACCTTCTCGGGAGGCATGCGCAGCACGTTCTCCATCGCGAAGGGCGACAGGCCGATGAACGTATGGATGCGGGGCCGGTGGGCGTGGATGATCGCCTTCCCCGCCATCTCGATATCGCGCGGAACCGCGCGCGCGAGGCTTGCGACCACCACGTCCTTCGGCGCCAGGCGGGCCAGGTGCACCACCGACTCGAAGTCCATGTCGCTGGCGCCGGCGTAGCCCACCTCGATGCCCTGGACGCCCAGCTTCAGGAGCTGGCGGAACACCTTCTCCTTCTCGTGGAGATCCCACGGATTGCGCAGGGCCTGGTTGCCGTCGCGCAGCGTCACGTCGTAGAAGAACGGCCGGCGGCCGCCCGAAATGTCGATCTGGATCTTGTTCTGTGTCCCGGTCATGGGATCCTTCCTTTCCTGCGTTTGCGTTCGTTCCGCAGCGCCGGGAAAATCACCTTCTTCTCCGGGGACCCTTCTTCCCCACGGTCTCCGGCCTTGAAAGGGCCGTGAGAAAAAGGGGAAAGAAAAAAGCCCGCTCGAAGAAGCGGGCTTTTTTCCAAACGCGTCGCTTCTCCTTAGGCGGTAAGCCCGAGGAGTAGAAGCGAGGCGTTCTGGGTCACGGAGTTCACGGAGAACAGAATAGATAACCGGGAGCCGAACCGGCAAGGGGGGTGAAAACAAAGGATTTTGGGCGATTCTTGGAGGTTGGTGGAGGGAGTACTTTCGCAAGCAATCCTTCGTCGGTGGTGGTTGGTAGCCAACACAAACAACCCGATCGTTCCCCCACCAACCACCAACGACAATGTGAAGCCCTCGAAGAGGCGTTGCCACCAACCTCGAAGTTTCACCCCCAAAGAAATGCCTCCTAGAAATTCACCGTCAAACGCATCCCGCCGCCGTCCGCGGCGAACTCGGGGTCGAAGCGGAAGGGAGGCGGCGAGACGACCGTGAGGCCCTTGCCGCTCGTCCGGCGATAGACGCGCAGCGTATGCGCCACCGAGGCCGCGCGATTCAGCGCCATGGCCCCCACCGCGAATGACATCGCCACCTTCGCGCCGCGGTAGTGCCGCATGATCGACTGGTAATCGCGCCAGTGGTCGGTGTTCTCGGGCGTGTTGGCGCTGCCGAAATCCCAGTCGGGCATCTCGGCCACATCCTTCCCCGACAAGACCTGCGCCAACTCGTAGCTGTCCTGGCGGTGCTCCTTCTCGTGGTAGGAGCGATAGGTCGCGAGGCGCTCGAGATAGCCCGGCCCTTGGCCCCCGGCATCGGCTCCCGCGTATTCCGAAGCGTAGTTGCGCGCGGACTGGAGATAGCTCTCGCGCGCCTGCAGCGAAATGAAGAAGCCGGCCCAGAACCCCGCCTCGGCGAGCAGGAACGACTTGGCCGTCCGGGTCTCGCCGAGGTACGCCTCGCCGACGCCGGGCAGCACCGCCGAACCGATCAGCGCGAGGGCCAGCGAGCGGTCGGCGTTGCGGCCGCGCGCGGTGTCGAGCTCGATGGTGATCTCCCCGCCCTGCCCGGTGGGCGACGAAGGGTCGATGGCGTCGGGACTCACGTGCTTCTCGGCCGCCGCCGGAAGGGCGATCAGCAGGACGCAGAATCCGGCGAGCCGCGGGCGACGCAACATGGTCAGAAGGAAAGCGAGGCGGTCATGCGCGTGAACGGCCGGCCGCCGTTGAAGGCCAGGCCTCCGTCGACGCCGATGCGGTCGTACCAGCGCGCCTCGCCCTCGTAGAGGTGCTTGTTGTTGCGGCGGGCGGTGATGGCCGCGTCGATGGCCGAGGCGATGTGGTTCAAGGCGATGCCGCCGATGAACCACGCCTGCATGCGCGAGTAGTCCTGCGCCCGGCCGCGCATGGCGGCGTACGTGTCGCGGTTCGCGCTGGCGCCCGCGATCGAGCTGTCGGTATAGGCGAGCCCGGTGACGTCGTCCCATCCGCCGACGAACTCCTGGTACCGGCCGATGAGCGAATAGAAGTCGACGCGATCGGCGTAGGAAGCGCGGCGCGCGCCCACGGAATCGGGATTCGGCGTCGCGCCGAAGCCCCAGGAATCGTCGTACTGGCTCTTGAAGTTCTGGTACTTCGGCCCCGTCGCGCTGTCGGGATCGAGAATGTCGAGGCAGCCGTTATAGAGCGCGTCCTCGGCGGCGGAGCCGCGCCCGTGGCGCTGCACGGAGCCGCAGTACGCGGCGCGGTAGGGGTTGAGGTCGGCGAAGCTTTCCGCGGCGCTGCCGGTGAAGGCCGCGTCCTCGTAGGCGCCCTGGCTCCAGTGCTCATCGGCATAGCGGCGGTAACGCTTCACCTCGCGGTCGTACTTGACCACCGTGTAGTGGTACCACAGCGCGCCCAGCGTGATCTCGGTGCCGAAGTACAGCGCCGCGCGGGAATAGTTGAACGCGCTCTGCCCCACGTAAGCCTGGCCGAGCCCCGGCACGATCAGCGACATGAAGAGCGCCTTCTTGGGATTGCGATAGCTGCCGCGGCGCGTGTCGAGCGGATTCACGGTGGTCTCGCGCGTGATCACGCGCGGGCGGGAGGGCTTCACGGTGTCGGGCGCGGGGACCACGGGAACGACGGCGGGAGCAACCGGGGCCGCGGAGTCGACGCGCGGCGCGGGAACGGAATCGGCGGCGATTTTCTTGGGAGAAGCCACGGGTTGAACGGGTTGGGAGGGGGTTTCCTCCGTCGTCCCGGGCTTGTTCGCGGGAACGCCGTACAGGTCGTCGTTCTGCGCCAGGGCCGGCGAGGCCGCAAAGCCGAGGACGAGCGCACATGCAAGCGCGGGCCCAAAGGACGAAAAGATGCTGGAAAGCTGCCGCAAGATCACGCTCCCGGGGTGTCCGGGGAATCTACAAAAGGCCCAGAACGTCAGCCATCGTGTAGAGACCCGGCTTCCGGCCCTTCAGGAACAGCGCGGCGCGCAACGCGCCCTGGGCGAAGACCTGACGGCCGTGGGCCACGTGGCGGATCTCGACGCGCTCGCCGTCGCCGGCGAACAGCACCGTGTGGTCGCCGGCGATGTCGCCGCCGCGCACGGCATGGATGCCGATCTCGCCGCGCGGGCGCGCGCCGGTCATCCCCTCGCGGCCGTACACCGCGTGGTCGGCCAGGTTCACCGACAGGCCGCGCGCCACCGCCTCGGCGAGGCCGAGGGCCGTGCCGCTGGGCGCGTCCTTCTTCTGGTTGTGGTGCGCCTCGATGATCTCGACATCGTAGGCGTCGCCCAGCGCCTTCGCCACGGCCTCCACGGCCTTGAACAGCACGTTCACGCCGATGCTCATGTTGGGCGAGAACAGCACGGGAATCTTCTGCGCGGCGGCGCCGATGCGCGCCTTCTGCGCGGCGTCGAAGCCCGTGGTGCAGAGCACATAGGGCATGCCCACACTTTCAGCCACAGAAAGCGCAGCCAAAGATGCTTCCGGCGAGGTAAAATCAATCACCACGGCTCCGGCCCGGGCTACTGATTCAAGATTCCGGGAATACGGAATAGATAGGCCGCCGAGATTTATGGCCTCGTTTACAAGGGCCTGCATATCTACGCCCGCTAAAACATCCACCGTACCAGGTTGTTCGCGCTCAATCTTAACGCAAGCTTCGAGCACCATGCGACCCATGCGCCCCTTGGCACCGAGCACGATAATTTGAGCAGGAGTAGACATGGCAGGAAGAATAGGAAATAGGGGGTGAGACAGAACATCCCTCCCCCTTGGGTCTGAAAATACCCCAAACGAAGACGCCGGAGCTCCGACCAAGCGAGGCCAGGAGGACCGAGGAGCGATACTGGAGTATCGCGACGCAGGCCGACGCCGCATCGCGCCGGTCGCAGCCCGGCGAGTGTTTGCGCCCGGCGCAGGGAAGCTTCGCCCCGAAAAAAAGAAAGGGGCGCAGTTTCCTGCGCCCCTCCTTCGATCTCAATTCGTCCGAATTATTTGGATTCGTCCGAGATGACCCAGAGCTTCACCTTCGCCTCGACGTCCTTGTGGAGCTGAAGCTTGATGGTGTACATGCCCAGCGCCTTGATCGCCTCGGGAAGCACGACGACCTTGCGGTCGAAGTCGTGCCCCGCCTCGCGGAGCTTCGCGGCGATGTCGGCGGCCTGGATGGAGCCGTACAGCTTCTCGCCGTCCTGCACCTTGGCCGCGATCGTCAGCGAAACGCCCTGCAGCTTCGTGGCCAGGGCCTCGAAGCCGGCCTTTTCACGGGCCGAACGCGCGTCCGCCTTGGAGCGGAGCGCGTCGAGCTGCTTGCGCGCGCCCGGGGTCGCCAGCTCGGCGAGGCCGCGCGGGAACAGGTAGTTGTGGGCGTAACCGGTCTTGACCTTCACGACCTCGAGCTCGTGGCCCAGGCCCTTCACGTCTTCTTTCAGGATGATTTCCATGATTGCATCCTCCCCTTAGCGCATGTTCTCTGCCACGAAGGGCAGAAGTGCGAGGTGACGGGCGCGCTTTACGGCGATGGCCAGCTCGCGCTGGTGGCGCGCCGACGTCCCGGAGACCTTGCGGGACACGATCTTCCCGCGCTCGTTGATGAAGCGGCGCAGCAGCTTCTCGTCCTTGTAGTCGACATGCGCGATCTTGTTCTCGGTGAACCAGCAAGTCTTGCGCTTGCGGACCTTGGCCTCGCGCTTGCCGTCCTTCTTGTTGTCGCGTTCACGCATCGGCATTATTCGTCCCCTTCCTTGCGGGTCTTCTCGCTCTTCTCGTCGCCCTCTTCGGTCGCGGGCGCGTCGACGGCGGTCGAAGGCGCGGGCGGGATGCCGCTGGGGTTCTCGGCCACGGTCAGCCACCGCAGCGCGTTCTCGTTGATGCGGAGGCGCTTCTCCAGCTCGGCCGGAAGCGCGGCTTCGGCCTCGTAGTAGAAGGCGGCGTATTCGCCGTGGGTGCGCTTGCGCACGGAGTAGGCCAGGCGGCGCTTGCCCCAACGGTCGACGCGGGTGATCTTGCCCTGCGACTCGATGAGCTTGGCCACCGCGTCGAATTCCGAGGCGATGGACTCGTCGGGGATCATGGCATCCACGACGAGGATGGTTTCATATCTCTTCACTGTGTTTCCTTCGGTCTTCCGCCGGGAGACATTCCCGCCGGGGTGGCCCCCCGCAAAAACCGGGGAGCAGGAATCCCCTTTCGGGGAGGCGGGTAAAGGTATTTAAGGCCGATGGCCTTGCCAAGGCGCAAAACGGTGAAAATCAAGGGATTATGGGGGTTTTCTTCGGAATCGAAGGAGTTTCGGGAAAAATCTCGGGGTGGTGCTTCGAAGTTGGTGGCAGCGCTTCTCCGGAGACTTTCCGTTGTCGTTGGTGGTTGGTGGCCAAAACACTTGGGTCGCGCGCGCTTTCCGCCAACGATGAAGAATCGACCGCATGAAATCGTTGCCACCAACCACCAACGGCGAAGCATCGATCGCGAAGGATCCTCCGCCACCAACTACGAAGCTTCGCCTACGAAGGACTCCCCCCCGCCCTCGCCTTCATGCGCTCCCGGATCCCGTCGGCCGACAAGCCGAACAACTCGAAGCACAGGGCGTACAGGTCGATGGCCGCGAGGGATGCCGGCGCGCTCTCGAACACGCTGAGCCCCGCGCGCGCCGCCTCCGCGAGGTCGATGGTCAGGCGGACGCGTTGCTTGGCCACGCGCCCGGGATACGCCTGCTCGATGCGCGCGGCCAGCGCCTGGTGCAGCTGCGTGTTCGAGCGGTACATGTTGATCACGATTCGATAGAGCTGCGCGGTGGCCGTCATCTTGTCGAGCCACGGCACGAGGTCGTCGAGCCCCTGCAGCGCGTAAGCCTCGGGCTGCGTGGGCACGATCACGTCGCCAGCCGCCATCAGCGCCATGCGCGTCAGCCAGTTCAGCACCGGCGGGCAGTCGACCAGCACGTAGTCGTAGCGCGGGTAAAGCGGCGAGAGCATCGCGCGCAGGCGGCTGGGCTCGCGCGCCAGGCGCGGGTTCAGCAGCAGGAGATCGTCGAGGTCGGGACTGCCCGCGACGAGGTGCAGGCCCGGATAACCGGTGTCGAGGCAGGCCTCTTCCCCGCTCACGCGCTGCTGCAGCAGCTTCGACACGTCGGGACGCGCGGCGTCGCGCGGGAAGGCGCCGTCGCCGCCCTTGTGGAGCAGGTGCTTGGTGAGGTTCGACTGCGCGTCGAGGTCGACCAGCAGCACGCGATAGCCCGAGAAGGCCAGCGCATGCGCGCAATTGAGCGTGAAGGTGGTCTTGCCCACCCCGCCCTTCTTGGAGAGAAAGCTGAAAGCGCGAGTCATCTTGGGGTCCCGGAGTACCCCCAAAGGTTAGCAAGGCGGGAGCACGCTCCCGCCGGGCCTTACGTCACTCCCACTTCACGCTGACGATCTTCACGCCGCCCGCGCCGGCGGCCACCACGAGGGTGTTGCCGTCAAAGGCCACATGGTTGACCGACTGGGCGCCGGTGAACTGCAGCTTGCCCAGCACCGAGAGCGTGATGTTGTCCTCGCTCGTGGCCTTTTCGACGTTGGTGGAGGCCTGGATCGCATAGACGCCCGCCTCGCCGTTCGAGGCGTAGATAAGGTCTTCCTTGCCGTCGGCGGCATTGGCCACCGAATTGGCCGCGAGCACGCCGCTCACCACGGGAACCGGCACGGAGCCCACGACCTTGCCGGTCGCGATGCTCAGGAGCTGCACGCCGCCGGTGCCGGCCGCGATGAGGGCCTTGTTGCCCAGCACGCGCACGGTGGTCTTCGCCTGCTCGACGTCGGCGCCCTTGAACGTCCAGGTGTTGGCCAGGGCCAGCGTGGACTTGGCATACACCGAGAGCCGGCCGGGCGTGCCCTGCGCGACCACGACGTTGGCGTCGTTGTAGTCGACCCAGCGCGCGTCGCCCAGCGTCTTCACGGCGGAGCTGGTCAGGCCGGTGAGCGCCAGCACGTGCAGGCCGCCGGCGCTGCCGGAAGTCGCGTAGACCTGCTTGTCGCTCACGGTGACCGAATTGGCCGCGAAGCTGGTGAGCGCGACGCGCTCGCGCTTCTCCGGCAGCACCAGCTTGCCGCCGTTGACCCCGACCCGCTCCAGCACCGCGGGGGCGGTGAATCCGGCGGCGGAGGTGCCTTCGGCCATGAAGAGGTCGTTCCCGTCGAAGTACACCGCGTGCACGTCGGCGTCGTTGAACGTGACTCCC
>DATAHJ010000038.1:0-5390 GCA_036263275.1 Fibrobacteria bacterium
CACCTACTACGAGACTTGGTCGATCGGAGGCGGAAAGCTGTACCGGCAGTGGGATGAGGACGCCTGCACCGCCGACGTGTACACGGGGACCTCGACCGACATCGTGGGCACCTGGAGGGCCAACCCGCCGACCTACGACACGCTTCGAACCGGCGAGGACTGCGAGGAGGAGTTCGATGACGCGGAGAATTTCACGCGCATTACCCGCAACATGAACATCACGAGCAGGATTTCGGAAACGAACATCGTGGAAAGCGCCACGGGCGAGCCTTGCTTCGCGGAGTCGATGGCCAGGGACCTGCAAATGGACGGTAACGAGGAGATCGAGACGATAACCGCGGAATGTTCCTCGGTTCGCCTCCGGGGTGCCGACGACGCGACCGCCCGCATCACGGGAAGCTATTCCGGCGGGAAGATCAAGATGACTTTCAAGACGGGGAACATCACCTGCACCGGCAGCCTGCCGGTCACTGACGCGGATCCCATGAGTTGCAAGGACGGCGGAGCCGAGGAGATTTTCAAGGCCTGCGTCGCCGCCACGGGATTTTACGGCGCCCTGCCGGAGTATCCCGAGGAGCATGCGACGGCCAAGGCCGCCGCGGCGCGCAAGCATCGCGCGCTCAGGACTTTGGGGCTTTAGGGCCCTAGGCCTTCTTCTTCGCGAACGAGCCGAACACCTGCAGGTTGAAGCGCTTGGGCGTGAAGCCCTCCTTGCGCATCAGCTCGCCGATGGCGGCCTCCAGCTTGGGGCTGGTGACCTCGCGCACGTCGTCGCTCTCGAGCGACACGAGGTGCGCGTGCGGGCGGTCGCCCATGTCGATCTCGTAATGCGTGTGGCCGTGCCCGAAGTCGGATTCCGAGAGGACGCTGGCCTCCACGAGCTGGCTGAGCGTGCGGTAGAGCGTGGCGCGCGAGGCCTTGAGGCCGGTGCGCTGCATCTCGTAGAGCAGCTCGTCCGCGCTGAAGTGTCCCTTCTGCTCCAGGATGAACGCGAGAAGGGCCGTCCGTTCCTTGGTGAGGAACATCTTGTTGCGCTTCAGGAACTCCGCGTAGCGGGCCTGGGCGGTCGCGAGGGGATCCTTGTTCACTTGCGGCACGGGCATAAAATTACGCTATCGCCCGCCGGAAGGGGGCAGGAATTCAAAGAATAAAACACCGGCACATTTGCCGCGCCGTGCCTCCAGGTATTCGGCGAAATCCTGCTCGGTGACCTCGCCCTTGAGCTGCCCCGCGTGGCGCAGCATGGGCTTTCCGCTTTCCACGTCGACGAATCCCGTGTGCGTTGCGTCGAGTCCCGTGAGGGAGGACATGAAGGCGACGCCGTAGATTCCCTTGCTTCCGGTGGGGAGGCCCGTGGCCTTCCAGTCCTTTGCAAGCCGCAGGGCCTGCTCGAAGGGCACGTAGCGCAGGCGGGCGTCCACGTCGGCGCCCCCGACGCCCTTGGCGGCAAGCAGCTTGCGGCGCCCGAGAACCTTGCTGATGACGGTGTCGCCCGGCAGGGCGGGCACGCGGAAATCGCCGGGATTGTTGGCCAGCCATTCACCCGCGAAGTAGTGGTTGCGGTTGGCGTAGGCGACGGTGTCGCCGTGGTACCGGATGGGAAGCAGGGCGGGCAGGAACCCGGAAGCCTCGGGCGCGCGCGCCAGCGCGACGACGTTCTCGATATACGTGACGCAGTCCATGCGCGAGAGGTCGGCCATGGGCAAGGTGTCGACGTCCCCGTGGCGGCCTTCGCCCGTCGGGCCCAAGTAATAGGGGCGACCGATCAGCGCCTTCGAGAAGTAGCGCAGGCGCGCGGCGTAGTTCTCGGGACCCGCGGGCGGCGTGCCCACGGCGGTGCCCCAGGAAGAGAGCAGGCCGTAGGCCTGCGCCACGGCGGGGCGCTCCCGGTTGTACCAGAAGGCGACGCGCATCATCATCGCGTCGAGAAGCTCCGCGCCCGCGCCCTGTTTGCCGTTGAGGATGAGGGCGACCGCGAGCGTGTCGCCGTCGTCGGCGAAGACGTAACCGTCGAGCGCGGAGACGCCGTTGAGGGTGCCGGTCTTGTAGCGCACCAGCCCGGTGCCGGTGTATTCGCGCATGCGCTTGCCGGTGGCCCCGTCGAGGCCGGGCTGCGCGAGCGAGGAGACGTAGTCCCCGGCCTGAGGCGAATGGGCCATGCGCGCGAGCAGCATGGCCATGGCGCGGGCCTGCACGCGGTTCAGGTGCGAGAGGCCGCAGGCGTCGTGCAGGTCGAAGGCGGAAGTGTCGACGCCGATCCGCGCGAGGAAGTCATGCTCCGCCGCGATGCCCGCGCGCGTGCTGCCTTCGCCCTTCACCTTGCGGCCCAGGTGGCGCAGCAGCATCTCCGCATGCAGGTTCTGGCTGCGCTGGTTGATCTCGTCGATCATCGAGGCCAATGGGGCCGCGCTGAAGCGCAGGGCGCGCAAGGGGGGCGCCTTTCCGTCGCGGGCGACGCTTTCGTCCGGAATGAACGTGACGCCTCGTTCCCTTAATGCCGTAAGGAATCCCGCGCGGAAGTATTCGGGCGGATTGTGCACGGGCATCAGCCACGTCCCGGAGCCGGCGTTGAGGCCGACCTTGCCGGTGAGCACCACGGCCGTGCGCCCGTCGCGCATGGCGAGCGTGGCCGACACGCGGTTGCCCCCGCGCGCCACCGTCTGCGTGCGGTTCTCCACCGGGATGAAGCCGACGTCGGGAGTGAGTTCGACCACGCCCGGAGCGCCGACCTTCGCGCCGGGACGGATGGTGACCTCGAAGCAGTTGTCGTTGAAAGACAGCGCCGAAACCTCGGCGCCGTACCAAGTGCCGAAGTGCCGCGCGGCCCACGCTTCGGGGCGGTGCGGTCCGATGAAGAAGGTGTCGAGCGCGACCACGCGGCCGCGCACGGTGTCGATGCCGGCGGCCTTGAGCGAGTCGGCCCAGTCGTGCAGCGGGTCGAGCGCGCTGGCGTAGAAGCGGTCCGAGATGTTGGGGTCGCCGCCGCCGATCAGGCGGAGTTCGCCGCGCAGAGTGCGGCCGCGCATGCGGCCCGCGACCTCGAGGGTGGTGTGCGGCGCGTCGTCCTCGGGAATCGCGTCGAGCGCGGCGGCGGTGACGATGAGCTTGAGGGTGGAGGCGGGAATGAACGGAACGCTGTCGTTCCATTCGGCCTCGTAGCGTTGGTGACGCACGGAGTACACGGCGATGGCGAGTTCTCCGCCGACCCCGGAGCGGTCGAACATGCCGCGCAACTCGGAGACGAGCAGGGGAGAGACCGCGCCGTGGCGCGGCCGGATCGGCGCGATCGAAGTGGGCGCGGCGGGAGCGGGGGAGAGCGCGGTGTCCGCGCCGGGCGCGTCGGGAACGGACTGGGAGAAGGCGAAGTTCGAGATGAGGAAGGCGAAGGCGAAGCGCAATGGGCCGCGCAGCAAGGAGCGGGAGATTTTCATGCTTCCATTCACAGGCTTCATCCCTGGGTCATCCTTTCAAGGTCCGTCCAGTAACCCGGATATGTCTTGCGGACGCAGTCGGGATCGTTGATCGTCACCGCCACGCCCTTGGGCCCGAGCGTGACGAGCGAGAAGCACATGGCCATGCGGTGGTCGTCGTAGGTGTCGATCGTCACGTTTTCATTGAGCTTGGCCGGGGGATCGATGGAGATACAATCCGGACCTTCCTCGACGGTGGCGCCGAGCTTCCGGAGCTCCGTGGCCATGGCCGCGAGGCGGTCGGTTTCCTTGAGGCGCCAGTTGCCGACGTTGCGGATGGTGGTCTTGCCTTCGGCGAATAATGCGACGACGGCGAGCGTCATGCCCGTGTCGGACATGAGGTCCATGTCGATGTCGATGCCGCGTAGTTTTTTCGTCCCCGCGACCCGCAGGGAGTTTTCGCTTTTCGCGTCGCCGACTTTCGCGCCCATTTTTTCCAGGGCCCGGATGAACTGCGCCTCGCCTTGCGCGGAGTTCGTGTCGACGCCGAGCACCGTCACGTCTCCGCCCGTGATGGCCGACGCGGCCAGGAAATAGGAGGCGGAGGAGGCGTCCGCTTCCACGTAATAATCGACGGGGGAGACATATCCCGCGGGCCGTTCGATCCAGAAGCGGGTGTAGCCGTCGCGCTCGACCTTGGCGCCGAACGCTTCCATCATCTGCAAGGTCAGGTCGACGTAAGGCGCGGAGACGAGCTTGCCGGTGATTTCCACTTCCACGCGGCCCCTGCAAAGGGGCATCGCCATCAGCAGCCCCGTCACGAATTGGCTCGAGAGGTTCCCGCGAATGGTCGTCTTGCCCCCGGCGAGACCTCGGGCAAGCATCGTCAGCGGAGGATACCCCGCCTTGCCGTCATATTTGATTTCGGTGTCGCCGCAAAGCGGCAAAAGAGCTTCCACGAGGTCGCCGATGGGCCGCTCGTACATGCGGGGCACGCCCGTGACGCGGAAGGTTCCCTCGCCCGCCGCGAGCAGGGCGGTGAGAATGCGGGTGGCGGTCCCGGAGTTGCCCAGGAAAAGCTCGACGCTCGTGTCGGTGATGAAGCGTTCCGTGCCGCGAATGCGGGCGTTTCCCTCCTTCGTCCCGGTCACGTGTCCCAGCTTGCGCAGGGCTTCCGTCATCAGGACGACGTCGTCGCCTTGCGGAAGATTCGCGACGCGGGTTTCGTCGGGATTTCCCTTCAAGCCCTTTGCCAGCGCGGCCAGCGGCAGCGCCCGGTTCGCGATGCTCTTGGAGCCGGGAGGGGCGACGGAAAAGGGCGCCGAAAGGCTCGCGACGCGCGGCAGTTTCTTCGGCGGGCTTTTCGCGGAATCCATCGCGAATAACTTAGAAATCGCCAGAATTTCGCACAGTTTTTCCGGATCGTCCATGCCGATTCGCTCATCTTGCCGTAGCATGGAATCCATGCTATTTTCATTCCATGATTGCATCCTTCAAGGACAAGGGTTCCGAGGATGTGTTCAACGGAATGGATTCGCGGTTGGCGCGAAAGGCCTGCCCGGGTAGCCTTTGGAAACTGGCCGCTCGCAAGCTGGACGCGTTGGATGCCGCGTATTCATTGAATGATCTGCGTATCCCTCCGGGAAACCGGCTGGAGGCGCTGTCCGGCAAAGGAAAGGCCAGCATAGTATCCGCATCAACGATCAATACCGCATCTGCTTCCGGTGGGCCGAGAAAGGCCCGGCGGAGGTCGAGATCTGCGACTACCATTGAGAGTACCCTCCATGCCCCGCATCCCCACCCATCGCAATCCCACCCACCCGGGTGAAATGTTGCTCGAGGAGTTCCTTGTTCCCCTCGGCGTTACCCAACGTGAGCTGGCGGACTCCATCCATGTTTCCTTTCAGCGCGTCAACGAGATCGTCAATGGCCGTCGAGGCGTGACTCCCGCCACCGCCCTTCGCATCGCCAAGTTCTTCG
>DATAHJ010000039.1:0-2367 GCA_036263275.1 Fibrobacteria bacterium
CGAGGAGCGTTGGCTGCTCGAGGCGCGCGCGCTGGTGGGCCATGCGCTGGCGCATTTCTCCGGACCTGAAACTCCCCTGCTTTTCTTCTCCGCCGACGACGCGCCGAAGGTGCTAGTGCGCAAGCGGGAAACCCAGGACAACGTGATTCCGTCGTCGAACTCCGTGATGGCGGAAGTCCTCTTCCGGCTCGCCGACTACTTCGCGGATCCTGCGCTGCATGCGCACGCCATGTCGATGTGCGCCGCGATGCGCGCCGAGTTGCCGGCGTACGCCCCGGCCTACGCCCACTGGGCGGAGGCGATGTTCCTCGAAGATCGCGGCGCGGCCACGCTGGCGGTTTCGGGGCCTGACGCCGCCGAGTTCCTGGCCGCGACGCGAGGAAAATTTTTGCCCCATGTCCGGATCGCGGGAAGCGCAGGGCCTTCGAAGGTTCCCCTCCTCTCGGATAAGCTTTCGCCGGGGAAGACCTTGGGCTATCGCTGCGAGGCCGGCGCTTGCGGCCTGCCGACGGAAGATTGGAAGTCGCTGCTCGCCGTGGAAGCCGCGCCTTGGAAAGCGGCGACATGAGCGCGAACGCGGAAACGCTTCACATCGGTCGCATTCCCTTCCTCGTGTGCGCGCCATATTTCCACGCGTCGCTCGGCGGACTGCCGGGCGTCGAATTCACCGACGGCCCCCCGCGCGCCCTGAATGCCTTGCTGGCCTCCGGCGCGATCGACGCCGCGCCCTCGTCGAGCTTCGAGTATGCCCGTCACCCCGAGGATTACCTCCTGATTCCCGGCCTGTGCACTTCCGGCCGCGGCGAAGTGAAGTCGGTGCTGCTGTTCTCGCGCGAACCTTGGGAAAAGCTGGACGGGAAGGCGATCGCGCTTTCTCCCGACTCCGACACGTCGAACGCGCTGGTGCGCGTGCTCAGCCGTTTCCGCTTCGGAGTGGAACCGGATTTTCGTGCCGATGGCGATGCCGGAAGCATCGTCGCGCGCGCGGCCATCGGCGACGCGGCGCTGCGCGAGGCCGCCACGGGTGATTGGCCCTATCGCTACGACCTTGCCCGGGTGTGGACGGAGTGGCGCGGCACTTCGCTGCCCTTCGGCGTCTGGATCCTGCGTCGCGACGCGGCGCGCCGCGCCCCGGAGGCGGTGCGGGCTTACGCCAGGCATCTTCACGAATCGCTCGGGGCTTTCTTCGCCGCGCCTGCGGAGAGGCTGAAGGCGTGGGGCGAAGCCTTCGGCTTGCCGCTGCCGCCGGAGGCCGCCCTCGATTTTTTCTCCACCGCCGACTACGCCCTCACCGAAACCCACGAGCGCGCGCTGACTGATTTTTTCGCCCTGTGCGCGGAGCTGGGCCTGATTCCCAAGGCGCCCGAACTGGAATGGCTCGGGGAGATTTAACTTCTCCCCATGCTTCGCATTTCCGTACCCGGCGCCGCACGATTGAGCCCTGGCGAGACGCAGGTTTTTTCCTGGCCGGGCACCCACGGTGACCGCGAAGGCTTCGTGATCCGTCACGGGGAAAACCTTCGGGCGTATGAAAACGTCTGCAAGCACCTCTCCGTCCCGCTCGACTACGGCGACGGGGACTTCTACTACGCGGCCATCGACCGCATCACCTGCAAGACGCACGGGGCGACCTACCTGCCCGACACGGGCTATTGCGACGACGGCCCTTGCGCGGGAATGTCCCTCAACCGCTTCGACCTCGAGATCGAGGGCGATGACGCGGTGATACTGGTCGGGTAGTTCGGAATCCGGGGAAGGGGCGCGCACGATGCGGAATTCATTCCGGGCTTTCTTTCAGGCCAACTGGCCCGGCCTGCTCGTGGCCGTCCTCGCGCTCGCCGTGTACCTCGTCACGCTTTCGCCCTTCATGACCTGGGAGGACAGCGGTGAATTGGCCACGGCCGCGGCGACCCTCGGCATTCCGCATCCGACGGGTTATCCTCTCTTCGCGATGCTCGGGCGGATCTTTTCGGTCCTGCCGCTCGGAGACCTTCGCGTCATCGTGAAATTGAACGTGATGGCCGCCTTGATTTGCACGGCCGCCGTTTATTTCTACTACCGCTTGTTCTTGCTGTTGCTTGTTGATCGAACAGCCTTTCCGTCCCGGAAGGTCGCCTCCCCGCTTTCGGTCAAAGGAAGGAAAGCCGGTGCCGTTCCTTCCCCCAAGGCCGATTCGGCGACTGGCCCACGCCATGCTCGCCTTGCCGCGGCACTGGGCGCCTTCTCCCTCGCGTTCTCGTGGACGTTCTGGTCCGAGGCCGTCTCGCTGGAAGTCTATGCCCTGCACTTGTTGATGCTTTCCATCGTGTCGCTGGTCTTTCTCCGGTCGCTCGCCCGCCCGGAATCGCAGCGCCTCTGGATCCTGTT
>DATAHJ010000040.1:0-5902 GCA_036263275.1 Fibrobacteria bacterium
TTACGCGATGCCCGACGCCCAAGTGGTGACGACCACACCGCCCGATGCGCAGGCCCCGGCACGGAATTCCGATCGTCACGGCTCCGTTGCGCCGGCCCCGTCCACGGAAGGGCCGCGCGCTTCCCGCCACGCTCCCGAGGGCGTGGTGGCGCAGGTGGTTCGCGAAGGCAAAAATCTCTTCGCCGTCACGGGTGAAGGGCGCCATCGCGTCAAGTACGTGCTGTCGAAGGAAAGCCAGGGCCGCGCCAAGCCGGGCGCCACCGTGCGCATCGTGCCGCTCGACCGGCGCGGGCCATTCGGCCTGCCGTCCGCGAAGGTGGTGGCGGCCGCGCGCGAGGCGCTCGAGTTCGCCGAAGTGTCGAAGGCTTTCTTCCGCCAATACGGAATCCCCCTCGGCTACCCCAAGCGCGCGCTGGCCGAGGCCAACGAAGCGCCGGAACCCGTGTGGGAAAACCACCGCAAGCGGCTCGACCTCCGCGAAGAATATATCGTCACCATCGATCCGCCCGACGCGAAGGACCACGACGACGCGCTCTCGCTGGAGAGGCTTCCCGGCGGCCGCTGGAAGCTGGGCGTGCACATCGCCGACGTGTCGGAATACGTGCCGCTGGACGGCCCGCTCGACGAGGAGGCGCTCCGCCGCTCGTACACGCAATACCTTCCGTGGACGGCCGCGCCCATGCTGCCGCAGCGCCTCTCGGGCGACCTCTGCAGCCTGCTCGAAGGCCGCGACCGCCTGGCCTTCTCCTGCTTCATGGAAGTGGACGCCGACGGCACGCTGCGCAAGTTCGAGTTCGTCGAGACCTTCATCCGCGTCTCGCGCTTCCACTCCTACCAAGAGGCCCAGACCCTCAAGGAACAGGGCGATCCGTTCCTGAACATGCTGTCCGAGTTCACCGACTCGCTGCTGGCCAAGCGAAAGCGCGACGGCCACCTCGATTTCCAGCTTCCCGAGCCGCGCGTTTCGCTCGACGAGAACCGCGCGCCGCTCGACATCTACCCCGGCGTGCGCATGCCCTCCCATGGCTGGGTGGAGGAGTGCATGCTGCTGGCCAACCAGGCCTGCGCCATGCACATCCACCGGAACAAGATCCCCGGGGTGTACCGGGTGCACGAGCAGCCCGACATCGAGGTGGTGGCGGAACTGTGGGCCAACGAGGAGCTCGCGGGCCGCGTGGACGCGGGCGCGGAGATCCGGAAACTGAGAGAGACGGGCGGCTACCTGAACCCCGCGGTGCAGCAGTTCTACGTGCGCCTTCTCGACCCTTCCCGCGGCGCGCTGCCGCCCGCGGTGCAGCGGCGCATCCTTCAAAGCATGAAGAAGGCCATGTACGACGCGCGCCCGCTCGGGCACTTCGCGCTGGGATGGCAGCACTACGCGCACTTCACCTCGCCCATCCGCCGCTACGCCGACCTGTGGACGCATCGCCTCATGAAGCTGCACGCGCATGGAAAGAAGATCCCGCGGGTCATGCAGAACCGCGCGATCGCTGTGGCCGAGGAGATCTCGGCGCGCGAGATCGACGTGGTGAAGACCGAGCGCAAGGCGATGCGCACGGCCACCGCCTGGATCTTCCGCAAGCTGATCGGCCGCGAGTTCGTGGGAGAGATCAACGGCGTGGAGGGCTTCGGCCTCTTCGTCTCCGTGTCCGACCCGTACGGCGAAGGCATGATTCCCGTGGCGCGCATCCGCGGGGACTACTACGAGAAGGATCCGGAGACGGGCCATCTCGTGGGCCAACGCACGCGCCGCCGCTTCGAGCTGGGCATGCGCGTGAAGGTGCGCGTCGCGAAGAGCGATCCCTTCAAGGGGCAAGTGGATTTCGATCTTCTAGGCCTCGCCGACTGAGGCCGGCATGAGCCTGCGCAACGCATTCGCCTACCTCACCTTCGTGCGCGTGCCGCCGCGCGCCCGCGCGCCGCTGACGCGCTCGCTGAATTACTTCCCGTGGTTCGCCGCGGCCTTCGGGAGCATCAACGTGCTGGGCTTCCTGGCGGCCTCCGCCGTGACGCCCTTCCCCATTGCATGCTTCGTCGCCGTGCTGCTCCCGGAGGCGCTCGCGGGCTTCGCGCCCGCGCGCGGCACGGTGGAATCCGTGCTGGGAATCCGGACCTTCCCGGGCCACGGATTCGCGCCCGGATTCCGCGGCGAGCCGCGCGCCTATGCGATCGCCGGAGCCCTGCTGGCCCTGAAATGGATCGCGCTGATGCTGATGCCGCAGGATTGGCGCGTGCGAGCCGCCTTCGTCTTCCCGATCCTGGGGATGTGCGCGCGAACCTTCGCCTTTCTCCTTGAGGCGCGGCGGCCCCGCAGCCCCGCGCGCGCGGGCAGGAGGCCTTTCCTGGCGAGGCGCGTGCGCGCCGGATTCCTGAGCGCCTCGCTGCTTTTCCTCGCCTTCCTCTTTCCGCCGCTCTTGGCCTTGGCCGTGCTGGCCGTGGCGGGCGCCGCCGCCTGGCTCACTCTGCGACCGCTCCGCCTTCACACGGATCACCCGACCGGCCACCTCACGCTGCAGGCGGCCGCGCTGACCTCCGAGGTCACCGAGGCCGCGATGCTGCTGACGATCGCGGCGGCGGCCTTCCTGCGCTAGCGCGCGCTAATCCGCCACGTCATAGATGACGATGCGATCCCACGACGCGCCGATGCGGTCGCGGATCGCCTGATGCGCGGGATCGGCCTGAAAGGCGTCATGCCCGGCCTCGTCTCCCAAGTCGAGGACCAATCCATGGTCATAGCTCCGATCGGCGATCGCTTCACCGTGCTTTGCAGGAGCCCCGAACCACGCATTCTTGACGGACTCCAGCCGCATCAGGTCTTGAATGCCGTCAAGGAACGTTTGCCGCTGCGCGGGATCAAGGCCGGTCTTGAGCCAGTAGTGGACGTTGTGAAGGAACACCGCCGACCTTATTCGAAGTCGTAGATCTTCACGGCGGTCCAGAAGCCGTGCAGGTCGCGAAAGGCGTCGTGCACCGGATGGACCTGATACGCATCATGACCCGCCGCGTCGTCGAACACCACCGTGAGGCCGTAGGAATAGCTGCGATCGATGACAGGGCGATCGGTGGCCGCCGGCTTTCCGACCCAACCATGCTTCACCGAAGGCAGCGTGGTGAGGGCCTGCGCGCGTTCGACAAAGGTCTTTTCGTCGGCGGCTTCGATGCCGGGCTTGAGCCAGAAGTAAACGCAATGGACGAACATGATGGGCTCCGTAAGTGGAAAGTTCAAAATAGAGAATCGAAGATGGAAACGCCGGCTATCGCCCGGCCGCGATCTCCTCGTAAAAATCCCAGAAGGCCTTCGCGGCGGCCTCGTACGAGAACTTCAGCGCGCGAAGACGGGCGTTTTCGCGATAGCGCGCGACCCGCCCAGGGTCGCCCGCCAATGCGAGCATGCCTTGCGCCAAGGCGGCCGAGTCGCGGTGGGCAAAGATGTCGCCGCATTCTCCCGGCACGACGATCTCGCGCGGGCCGCCCTCGTCGCTGACGAGACAGGGCAATCCGGAGGCCAAGGCCTCCACCACGCTGTTGCCGAAGGTGTCGGCCAGGCTGGGGAAGACGAAGATGTCCGCCGAGGCGAACACCCGGGCGAGCTTGCCGTCGCGCAGGGTGCCGGTGAAATGCGCGCGGTCGCAGGACGCCATGACCCGTTTCATTTCCTCGAGCCAGGGCCCGTCGCCGGTCACGACAAGCCTCAGGTCAGGGCGAATCCGCAAGGCCTCGAAGAAAGCCGTGACGAGCGCGTCGAGGTTTTTCTCCAGCGAGACGCGTCCAACATACAGGAGCTTGGTGCCGTCGTCGGGGATGCCGAAGTCCGCCCAGATGGACGGGTCGCGCAGGTCGGGGCGAAAGAACTCGAGGTCGACGCCGCGCGGGAGCTTGCGGACACGCGCGGCGGGAACGCCCATCGCGACCACCTTGTCGCGATACGCTTCCGAAGGCACGATCACGGGCCCCGCGAGGCGGGTGAAGGCGCGCGTCCACCACTGCACGAGGCGGATTCCGATCCGCCCCTTCATGAGCACTTCGCTGTACACGATGATGTCGGTGCGATAATGCGAGGCCGTGGGAATGCCCGCGACCTTGGCCATGATGAGGCACAGGCTCGAGACGGGGCCCGGCGTTTCGAACTCGATCAGGTCGACCGGATTCGCGCGCAGGAAGTCGAGGAAGGAACGGAGGCGCAACACCACGAGCTCGCTGTGGGCGTAGCCCGCCTGGTCCATCGAAAAGCGTCCCGGCGCGAGCACCAGCGAGCCGTCGGGGCCGTCGCGCCGAGGCGTGCGCGTGTGGAAGGCCACGCCGAAGAGGAAGGCCGAGCGTCCCTGCTTGCGCAGCTCGCGCAACTGGATCCTGGACGCGAGCGCGATGCCGTTGACTTCATCGAGGTTGTCGCTGACGCAGACCGCCGAAAGCCCGCCGTGCCGGGAGCGCTTCGCATGCCGGCGCCAGACCCGCAGGCGCAGCGCGCGCGGAAGGTTGACCAGCAACTCGGCAAAGAAATGGAGGACGAAAAGCGTTATCCCCGGCTGTCCCCAGGGGCGGTGGGGACGACTCCGAACTTCCCCCTTGGGAGGGATTCCAGCAGGGGCGGACATACCGGAAAGGTAGTTGGGATGGCCGGATTTTCCTTTGCGAATCCCCCTTTTTTGGCGTTTCTGAGCCATCGGCAAGGGATCCGTTCGGAAAGCCTTAGGGCATATTGAGATTAAGTCTATATTTCTGTCCTTTCATGGCCGGGAAACCGCTCCCGGCCGCGCCGCGACAAGGAATCGAAGCATGCGCACGACACTGGGATCCCGAATGACCGCCGGAACGGCGGCCCTCGCCGCCACCCTCACCCTCGCCCTCGCCGCGCCGCGGATGGCTTGGTCCGCGGAGGAAACCGGGGAGCGCTTCGAATACAAGGGATACGCCACCCTCAACTATTACCACTTCGACTGGGAGACCGACCCGCAGCGACGCGATGCGGTGGACCTTGAGCGCCTGGCGATCGAGGCGGAATACAAGCTTTCGCCGCGCATCGAGGTGGAAGCCGAAATCGAGTTCGAGCACGGCGGGACGGGTTCGGCGATGGAACTCGACCGTTTCGAGGAATCGGGCGAATACGAATCCGAAGTCGAGAAGGGCGGCGAAGTCAAGGTCGAGGAGCTCGCCGCGTCCTTCTTCATCCATCCCGCCTTCAACGTGCGCGTGGGCCACTTCATCGTGCCCATCGGCTTCGCCGCGAAGCTCGACGAGCCCGTGGACTACTTCACCGTGGAGCGCTCCGAGGCGGAGCGCGCGATCCTGCCCGTGCTGTGGGACGAGACGGGCGCGGAAATCTTCGGAGACCTGCCGGGCGTCCACTACCAGCTCCAAGTCGTGAACGGCCTCGATGCCACGGGCTTCTCGTCCGGCAACTGGATCGCCCTCGGCCATCAGGGACGCTTCGAGACCGTCACCGCGGAGAACTGGGCCTTCGCGGGCCGGCTCGATGCGCAAGGAATCCCGTCGACGCGCCTCGGCGTTTCGGGATACTTCGGCAACAGCCGCGACAATCGGCCCAAACCCGACTTGCACTCGCCCGCTTATGTCGGAATCCTGTCGGCGCATGCCGAATGGGCGAATGGCCCGTGGGTGGCGCGCGGCGTGGGCATCTGGGGCGGCCTGTCGAACTCGGAAGCCGTCTCGCGCGCCAACGCGAACCTGTCGAACAAGCTGAACGTGAAGGGCACCCCGGTGGGAGCCCAAGCCTACGCGGCCACCGCCGAAGCCGGAGTCGACGTGCTTCGCCTCGCGGGCATCAAGCAGTCCGGCTATGTCTTCGGGCGCTTCGACGCGTACGACACGATGTGGAAGACCCAAGGCCAGGTGCTCGACAATCCCGCGTGGCAGCGCACGGCCTGGACCGGCGGCGTCAATT
>DATAHJ010000041.1:0-5804 GCA_036263275.1 Fibrobacteria bacterium
GAGCCCCTGATTCGACCGGGGCCGCGGCGGACTCGGCCCATCGGGATTCCGCGAAGCAGGAAGAGGTCGTGGAACGGCGATTCGAACTCTACGACATCTCCGAAAAAGGACTTCCCGAGGTGTTGTGGAAGTTGTCGGAACATGGCGAGGGCGAAGAGCTCGAAGAGGCGCCGTATCGGGTGCTTTTCTTTTCCGACTCCTTGCCCGAGGCGTATTTGATCCGCGGAGGAACTCAGGTCGGAAGACTTCCCGATTCCTCCCTTCCGTTGCTGCGGGAAAAGATCCGTTCGGGAGGCCTGAAGCGTGGCGGTGAGTCAGGATTCTGGAAGAACTTCTGGAACCCCGGCGATCCGCTTCAGCCTTTCATGTGGGAGACCGGCCTCGACGTCCGGCTCGGGACTTCGGTCCTCGTGACGCGCCACGCGAGCCCGCAGTACGAAAGGCGTTACGACATGACTTTCGTGCAAAGCCCGTTCCCATGGGTTTTCACCGAGTTGGGCGGGCACTTCGCCACCTACGGCGGCGGTCTCCGGCGCAACATCTACGATCCGATGGACGACGCCTCCGGCTATGCCTTCTGGGGCTCCCCGTCGCCCTGGTGGCATGTCGCGCTGGGCGTGCCCGGCGTCAAGTGGGAGGTCGCCTTGGCGAACCGGGCGTTTCCCGAGCTTTATTGGCTGGAGCCGAACGCGGGTCAGGCTTCCTATATGGCTGGAAGAAGCCACATCGGGGTTCCGCTCTCCGAGTCTGACATCGAAACCGACTCCCTCCAGCGGGGCAAGCTGATGCGGGAATGGTCGAGGAACGGGGACCCGATTCCATCGGGACGAAACTTGTCCCACACGTTGCAGCTGAAAGCCGGCAGCTTGCGCTACTCCGCCTACATCGATCCGGACGTCTATCGCTCGGTGGTGCATCGCGCTTACTTCGGCGACCTGCAAGGCCCGTTGGGAACATGGGGCTTCGGGTTCTTCCTCGCGAACGGAATCGGGCAAACCTTCCTGAACTTCGACGTGGCGCCTTGGGGGTTCCGCTTCGGAGAGCCTGCCGACGGGAACTACTTTCGGTTCTCATTGCTTCACCTGGAACTTGCCTACCGGGACAACGAGCGATTCCACATAGGCCTTGCAACGCGCGTCATGCTGGACAGCCGCGCCTTCAGCTACGGAGACAGACCATGAGCCATCCCTTCCCGACGTCAGAGTCCCCGATCCGCCAGGCGATCCGGATGCTGGACGGCGCGCGCCTCGTCGCCCGCCTCGGAAGGCACCTGCCCCTGTTCGGCTTGCTCTTCGGCATCACCGCCCTTGTCGTGCTGAACATGCTGCTGTTCCACAACATCTACCTCTCCCTGTTCCTCGGCATCGTGTTCGTAGGATTCTTCGCCGGCCAGATCCTGGCGTTCGTGCAGCTGCGAGCCATCCGAAAGGACCTTGAAAGCGGCAGGCAGACCCTTCAGGTGATCGAAGAGGCGGGCGACCAGCCCGACCTCAGGGCCTTGCAACGTCGCTTACGGAAGGAAGTTGTTCCCGGCGAAACCCGCGACCTGGTCCTGGGATGGCTGGAACTCGGGTTGCAAGGACGGCACGAGGGATACGATGCCTTGCTGGAGGAAGTGTTGGAGCGGCGCTCCATCCGCGAAACCCGCGACCTGTCCCTGCACGCCACGCTGAACCGCACCACCCTCAAGCTCGGCTTCCTTGGAACCCTGATCGGCATCATCCTGACCTTCCCCCCGATGAAGCGCGCGGTGCTCGGCCTTTCGGCGAGCGACGGCGAACTCAAGTTCATCCGGGACATCGCGATGGCCATCGATGGCGATCAGTATGCGATCCTGAGCACCTTGGTCGCCACCGGGCTTTCGATTCTCATCGAGTTCGTCACCATCCAGTTCCTGGAAAGGCTCTATCTCGGCCTGGGCGCCGTTCTCTCGCGGGTGAACGAGTGGAACACGCTGACGCTGCAGGCGGCGATCGTGTCCTGGCGCGAGGGAACCCAAAAGGCCGACGAGGCCGAGCGGAACCGCGCGCGCCTTGAAGAAGCGGTGGTGGGCTCCCAACTCGCCTTGGAACGACACCTCGAGGCGCTTGCCACCGCGACCCGGGCCGCCCAAGGCCAACTCGGCGAAGTCGCGCGCGTGCAACTCCTGATGGAGGAGCGCATCGCGCGCCTCGCGGAGTATGAACGGCAATATCGCGATTTTCTGTCGGCCAAGGCCAAGACCGTGGCCCCGGACGGCGCAAGGGGCGGCAACTGAGATGCGGCGCAGACGTCACCGCGCACCCGCCCTCGTTGGCGACGGCATCAGCTTCGAGGAGGTGTTGACGGTCGTCACCGTGCTCCTCCTGCTTCGCGTCGTCTTCATGGTGCCCATGGTCAATCTCGACAAGGCCAAGACCGAGTCGGCGCAGCGCGACGCCTATTGGGCGCGGGAGGCGGCCTACGTGCTTTCCGCGAAGGACGATCCGGCCGCCCTGAAGCCCTACCGCGCAGCCTTCGGAATCCGGGAAATGCGCGGGAACTTGAGCGGCCGGGACGGAATCGTGTACGTGGAGGCCGCCGCGCCGGACAGCAGTTTGCTCGTGATCCGGCATGCGCCGGATGAAAGGGCCTTCGTGGCGATGCGGGTCGAGAGCGGCGGCCAGTCGCGCAGCTTCCGGCATGGACGATTGCTCTGGAGCCAGGAAGAGGGAGAATGGTTCGTCGCGAGCGACACGATCGACTACGGATCCGACCCGGCCTCCCTGCGGATGGAAAAGGCCTTTCGTGAGAAGACCCGCAAGGAGCGGGGGTACTGATCGTGGGGATGAGGCGCGCCGCGATCGTGTCGGTCCTGTGCGCCTTGTGCGCCTTGATTTCCGTCAGGCCCGCCTCGGCCCGCAACGGCTCGGAGCCACTTAATCATTACGGGCTGGTCGCACTTTCGGACAGCTCGGTGGGCACCCGGCTCGCGTCGCGCTTTAAGGCGAAGGGCCAGCCCGTGTTTCTTGTTCACGACATCAACGCCGGCCTGAGCCGCAACGACATCATGCGCTTCGCCGACCGCGTGGTGCTCGTGGATGACGAGGTCTGGTCGACCCTGCGCGCGGAAGGCGCGCTCGCCAAGCTTCGTTCGAGCCCGGTGGTCCGGGTTCAGGGCCGTGCGACGGCCTCCTCGTGGACGCAGCGCGCGGCCTTGGTTTCCGATGAACGGCAGCGCAAGGGGTTCCGGTTGGGCGCGGAGATCCTGCGCACCCTCGAGCAGAATTTCGGCGGTTCTCCCGGAGAATACCAGCTCACGCTCGTTTTCGAGCAAGGCCACCTCACCTTGCTCGCTCCTCCCGGGCTGATGGACCAGCTGTCCTTTTTTCCCGTGCGACGCATTGATGCCGAAGGCCGCCCCCATCTCGTTTCGGTGCCCCCCGACACCAACCAGTTCGTCAAGCAGCCCTTTGAGTACAAGATCTGGGCGATCGATCCTTCCAACCCCGCGGGCAACCTGACCTATTCGCTGCGCGGGACCTTGCCTCCCGGCCTCGCGTGGGATGTCGAGCGCCACGCCCTCATGGGCATGGCCACGACGGCGGGCCGGTGGGAGCTCACGGCGTTCGTTCAGAATGCCGAGGGCCGCCGGGACACCCTTCCCTTCTCATTGCGATTCCGCGTCAACGAACCGCCCGAGGCCCAGGCTCCCACCCGCCTGATCGCCGTGGTCGGTCGCGAGTGGACCTATGCGCCCCGTCCGCGGGATCCGGATCATCCGGGCTACGACCTGCGCGTTGTCCCGGGCGCGTTGCCCCGCGGCATGTGGTACGATGCCGCGACGGGACAGTTCCGCTGGAAGGCGGACTCGGCGCAGGTTGGAGTCCATCATTCCTTTACGTTCATCGTTCAAGACGCGCTCGGTGCCAGCAAGCCTTACCGGTACGAACTGCTGGTGGCCAAGGACGAAGGCGTCCTGCTGACCGAAGGCGTGAAGATCGACCTGCCGTGGGATACGCTCGTGCGCGGGAGGACATACATCTGGCGCACCGGCGCGATGCGCGCCGCCTGGGCGGGCCAAAACATCCGCCTGAACGGAGTGGTGGGCTCGGACAGCACGCGCTACGAGGACGACACGCTTTTCCTTCGTCCGGCCCGTCCGGGCTTCCATCAGCTCGACTTCGATTTCACGGTGCAAGGCGCCGCCGCGGCCCAGAGCATCCTGCTTCCGGTCCGCGATGACGCGCCCCCGGTTTTTCTCACCGAAGCCGCCGAGTGGAAAACCCGTGTCGGCGAGCCTCCCCCGCAGTACCGCCCCATCGCGGTCGATCCGGAGGGCGAGAACGTGAGCCTGACGGCCGAATTCCCGGAAGGACGCGGCATGGAATGGGACGGCAAGCGCTTTCTCCTCACCCCGGACAAGCCCGGGGTTTACTCCGTGCGCTTCGTGGCGCGCGACGCGGGCGGCAAGTCCGCGGAGCAGTGGGTCACCTTCGAGGCCGACAAGGAGCCTGTCGCCGCGTCGTGGATCTTCGAGAATCACATGCAGTCCAGTTACATGGCCTTCACGGCGACGCGGGACTTCGGCACGGGACGCGTGGGCGTCTATACGCCCAACTTCACCGGCTTCCTGCTGCCCGACTTTCGCTGGATCGGGACCGAGACGCCCTTTTTCTTCATCGGCGGCAACCTCCTCGGCCGCCAGGCCGCGGAGAAGGGCCGCGTGCTGTGGGGAGACCTCGGCATGTGCTTCAGTTCTCCCCGCCCGGGCTTTTACACGGGCGGCCCCTACCTGCGGCTGAATGGAGAGTGGCATTTTCCCGAGTCTCCCCTTTCGTGGGTCGAGGCGGAATTCCGCGCCCACATCCATCAGGCGCTTTTCGTCACCAGCAAGCGCGTCCTTCTCGAGATGCTGCGGGACACCAGCGACATCGTGGGACGCGACAGCCTGACGGCATCCGGTCCCCTGAGCTCCACCCTCCGGAACGGCTTTCAAGGCGATAACATGCAGGCGTTTTTCCGGCTGGAAGCCCTGGGGCCCATCGGGCTGGGGTTCTATGCCGGGCCCGCGGTCTGGCGCAACGACCTGCCCCTGCGTCAGGACTATCGCCAATGGATGGGCGGGACGCTGCGCTATCGTTTCGAACGCAATCCCGACGTCTATCAAGCCAGCTTTCGCGCCGGCTGGACGCCCGGAGGCAGGGAGTCCGAAAATTCGGGCTGGTCCTGGTACGCCACCCTGCGGGCGGCGCTCGGTCCTTCCATCTGACTCCCGCCTGACTTCAGGGTGTTATCGTGACGCCCATCCCCGGCATTTCAGGACGATTCCTTTGTTACCATTCGCAACGTTCATGCGTTCGGCCTGTTTGTCGGACCGGCGCCCCCAAACCCCTGAAGGAGTTGGCATATGAAATGGATCGTGAAAAGCTTGGCGGCCGTGAGCCTCATGGCGGCCTTTGTCTCCGCAGCGGAGACCATGGAAGAAACGGTTTCGAAGCTGGGCGCGGCCGCGGGCAAGGCCTATGTGGCCCCGATTGTTTCTGGCTTCGGCACGAACATGAACGCCGGCTGGTACCATAAGGCCCCTTCGGCCCAGAAGCTAGGCTTCCATGTGGAACTGGGGTCCGTGTTCATGGGCACCTGGCTGAGCGGCGGCAAGAAGACCCTGAACGTCACCGGCTCTTTCACCCTCGATTCCGCCCGCGCGCAAGGCGTCGCGAACGCCAGCGTCGACACCAGCACCCTGCAAGGCAAGGCGATGCGCGACTCCCTGCGTGAAGGCATCCGCCGCAGCCAGCAGGATGTGACCTTCGACGGTCCCACGGTGATCGGCTCGAAGAAGG
>DATAHJ010000042.1:0-4221 GCA_036263275.1 Fibrobacteria bacterium
GCGCGCCAGCTTGGGCTTGAGCAGGTTGCCCGCGTCCATGGCGCCGTCGGCCTTGCCCGCGCCCACGAGCGTGTGGATCTCGTCGATGAAGAGGAGCGTGTTGCCCTGGTCCTCCTCGAGGGCCTTGAGCACGGCCTTGAGGCGCTCCTCGAACTCGCCGCGGTACTTGGCGCCGGCGATCAGGCTGCCCATGTCGAGGCTGAACACCTTCTTGCCCTTGAGCGACTCGGGCACGTCGCCCTTCACGATGCGCTGGGCCAGCCCCTCGACGATGGCGGTCTTGCCGGTGCCCGGCTCGCCCACGAGCACGGGGTTGTTCTTCGTCTTGCGCGACAGGATGCGGATGACGCGGCGGATCTCCTCCTCGCGCCCGATCACGGGATCGAGCTTGCCTTCGCGCGCGCGCGCGACCAGTTCCTGCCCGTACTTCGACAGCACGTCGTACTCGTTCTCGGCATTGGCGGAATGAGCGCCGGGATTCTCCCCGCCCGATTTGCGGTTGCGCATGACGGCCCCCTTGAGTTGCTCGAAGTTCAGCTTGTGTTTCTGGACGATGCCCTTCAGCTCGGGCATCTCGGCGCGGCCCGCCACGGCCAGCAGCAGGTGCTCGAGCGTGGTGAAGCTGTCGCCCATCTCGCGCGCGATCGCCTCCGCCCCGCGCAGCACGCGGTGCACGTCGGGCGCGACGCGCTCCTCCGGCGGCGGGCCGCCGCCACCTTCGACGCGCGGCAGCTTGCGCGCCGCGTCCTCGAGGTCCGCGATGAAGGCGGCGGGATCGACGCCGCATTCGCGGAGGGAAGGATCGAGCAGGTCGGCGCCCGCGCGCAGCACGCCGCAGGCGAGATGCAGCGAGGTCAGCTCGGGGTCGCCGTTCTTGGCGCGGAGCGCCTGCGCCTGCTGCAAGGCCTCTTGGGCCAAATGGGTGAATTCGTTCATGCCTTACCTCGAAAGCAAGGACGATGCCCGCGCGACGAATGCGCGAGGGGAGGACGCCCCTCATTATAATCCATGATTGCGCGGTTTTTGATTCCGAAAATCTTCGGGCGATGCACTCTGAAACAATCGGCGAAACCGCGCGTTTCGCGATGAAAAAAGGGCCCCCGAAAGAAACCCCCCCGGAAACCCCTAGAAACCCATGCTGGTTCCGAGGATCCACGAATACTGCTGGACCCAACGCCCCCGCTCCGAAAGCGACTGTCCGGCCTGGAACTCCGAAAGCAGGTAGAAGGCCTTCACATATTCGCCCAGGGAGGGAAATACCCGCACCACATCGAGGGCGAGGCCAGGCTGCGAGAGGAAATTGATCGTCCGGTGGGGACTGCCCGGGTTCTGGGGCACCAGCGACTCATCCACGCTCTCGCCGAAGGTGAAGCCCGCGTAGCGCGAGAATTTCCACCCGTATCCATAGGTGAGGCCGAGGCTGATGTTGCTCTCGCGCAGCTTGCCGCCCACGCCGGTGGTGTCGTCGTTGAGCAGGGTGAAGCTCACGTCGTCGGTGCCGAGGCGCGCGCCGAGGTACATCGCCGAGCGGGGCCAGGCCTTGTGGAAGCGCGTCAGCAGGTAGTAGCGGTTCTTCACCGTCTGCTGGTCGTCGTTGGGCGAACCCGCGACGATGCGGAAGCCCACGCCCGCCGAGAACCATTCGGTGTAGTAGTAGCCGATTTCGCCCTGCCACTGGAACAGCGCATCCTGCCAGGGCCGCGCCGTCAGGGCGGTGTCCTCGTACTGGACGTAGTTGCGCCCGCCGGCGAAAGAGCCGTAGATGCCCCGATGCAGGTACATGCCGGCGTTGGGATAGGGGATCGAGACTTCGATGCGATCGGGCGCCGTCAGCGGGCCGGGCGCGAGTGATTTGCCGCCGATGCGCACGCCCGCGTTTTCGGCGCGCGGGGCGAGGTCGGAGAACGCCTCGGCCGGAGCCGAAGCCAAGGCCAGCGCCAAACCGAAAAAGCACCGGAAACGCGGGAACATTGGGGTCAAGGTACTTGAATTATGGGGTGGGGTTCTTTGAGGGTGGTCCGCTGTTCGGTTCGGGATTCTTCGTAGACGTCCCTCCGAGGTTTGGGAAAACGCGCAAAGACCCCGACATTTCCAATCCCAAACCCAAACCATCCGAAGAAAAGCTGCCGAAGAAACCCGCGAAAAGCCCAAAAAATCCGAAGAAAACCCCCCTCCCCTCCTAGCTATCTTTGGGGTTCTGTACCCAAACGGGGCCCGAGTGGCGAAACTGGTAGACGCTGAGGACTTAAAATCCTTTGGCCGCAAGGTCGTACGAGTTCAAGTCTCGTCTTGGGCATGTCCCGAAATCGCATGAATACCCCCTCCCCCGCCATCTTCCTCGACCGCGACGGCACGCTCCACCGCGACGCCGTGTACATGATCCGGTTCGAGGATTTCGAGCCCATGCCGGGCGTGGACGAGGCCTTACGGCGCCTGCAAAAGGCGGGTTATCGCCTCTTCGGGGTGACAAACCAGAGCGGCGTAGCGCGCGGGATGTTCACGCTGGAGCAGGTGCGCGCCCTGAACGCGAAGATCCAGGCGTGGTTCTGCGAGCGCGGGGTGGAGATCGAGGAGATCGCCGTATGCCCGCATCACCCCGAGGGCAAGGTGGCCGAATACGCGCGGGAATGCGACTGCCGCAAGCCCAAGCCGGGGATGCTGCTGGACCTCGCCGCCCGCCACAATCTGGACCTCTCCCGCAGCTGGATGGTGGGGGACGCCCTGCGCGACGCGCAGGCCGGTTTGGCCGCCGGAACGCGGGCCGCCATCGTTCCGCCCCTTAAAAACGGGGCTGATGTTGACATTGTGGGCCGTTTTAAGGAGTTTAAGGGCCTATTGGAATTCGCGGAAAGCATTGAAGAAGGGGCCGCTTCCCATGCCTAAGGGCACCGCCGCCACCCAGGAATTCGAACCGACCACGCAGCACGAGCTGCAAACCCTGAACGCCGAGTGGGCGGAGGGGAAGCTGGTCGGCATTTCCACGCATATCCTCGAATTCGTCGACCGCCACCGCGCCGAAATCCTCGCCCTCGCCCACAACAGCTTTTCCCCGGAAGAGCTGATGACCGCCGTGCGCAATGTGATCCGCCAGCGCGGCTTCATCCATCTTCCCCTCGACATGGCCGACCAGATCCGCGAGATCAGCAACGAGATCTGGTACCACGGCGAGCGCGGCGACTTCAACCGCGCCAAGATCCAGGAAGAGTGGACCGTCAAGCACGCGCAGACCTGGCGTCGCTGGCGCGTGAAGCAAATCCTCTACGTGGTCGACCGCCGCGCGTCGGACGTGGTGGAATCGCTGCTGGCGAAGCGCTGATCGTGACCGCCGTCACGCCGCCGAAATTCGCGGCGTGTCGCGCTTTCTAATTTCCCCATCATGACTCCCCGCAAAGATTCCGCGCCCGGCGCGCCCGAGGGCGGCGACCGCCTGTTCGCGTTCTTCGAGCGGCTCAAGACCATGAGCTCGATCCAGCGCTTCGGCACGCTGCCGATGATCCAGGGCGAGAACGTGGCCGCGCACAGCTTCAACGTGGCCATCCTCGCGCTGCTCACGGCCGACTACGAGGAGAATCCCGCGATCAACGTGGAGAAGGTCCTGCGGCAGGCCCTGCTGCACGACTTCGAGGAAACGGTGCTCTCCGACATCCCGCATCCCATCAAGCACCGCTTCCAGGGCGGCAAGCTGGGGAAGGTCCTCAAGGACATCGTGCCCGACCTGGTGCGCAACGAGATCTTCAAGGAGCTGCCGGAGCCGCTGCGGGACCGCTGCACGCGCGCGGCGCTGATGGCCAAGGACGGCATCGAGGGCCGCATCGTGGGCGCGGCCGACGCGATGGACATCCTCGTGACCTCGCTGCGCGAGCTGAAGATGGGCAACCGCTACTTCCATTCCATCTTCGACGTGGGCCTCCAGCTGCTGTCGCAGTTCGAGGACCTGAAGTTCGCGAAGCTCTTCGCCGAGAGCGCGCGCGGCTACCGCGAGCGCGACCACCACGCGGAGGCGCAGCCGACGTTCTCGGACGAGTTCGTGGACCCGGTAAGAGGTATGATGTAAGGCTTTTCGGAGCACGGAGCGGCGCGACCTTGTAGCTTGTGCCGACATGAAATTCAAGCTGGTATTGCTCGGCGGGGGCTTCCTCGCTCTTCTGCTTTTCGCCTACTCCTTGTGCGTCGAGCCAGTCTGGCTCCGTGTTCGCGCGATCCCGGTACCCGTCTCTTCCG
>DATAHJ010000043.1:0-8591 GCA_036263275.1 Fibrobacteria bacterium
CGCTTCCAAGGTGCGGACAGAATCCTCGGCGGAAGAGACTTCCCGCGCAAGTTCCTGAAGTCGCGCGCCCGCGTCGGCGAGCTGGGTCTTGCGCTGAAGCAGTCCCGGCGCGGCCGCATCACCCGAGCCGGCCGTGCCGCCGTAGAGCGCGCCGGAAGTATGCAACCCCGTGCCTTCGGGAGTCCAAAGCCAGGCATCCTGATCCTTGAGCGCATCGGCGAGGACGAAGGCGGTCTCCAGCGAATCGACAAGTGCATGATTGCCCAAGGCCCACTCCATCAGCCCCGACCACTCCGACGGACCGCGCACGAAGTCCGCCAACCAGCCCTTGAATCCGGGCCGCCCAGAGAGGTTGGCGCGCGCGCGGCGGAACCCTGCGAATCCCGGCAGGCCGAACACCGCCTCGCCCTTGCGACCTTCGCGGAGGGACGACAAGAGCGCGACGCCCCGCTCCTTGTCGGTGACCAGCACCACCTGAAGCGATTTGCCGAGGGCACGCTCCACGGCGGCTTGATGTTCCGCAGGAACTTCCAGCGATTCTCCGAGCAGGGACTTCAGGCGATCGCGCGCGGACTGCATCAGGTACTTGACCCCCGCCTCGACGCCTTCGCCGGCGGCTTCGAGGTCGGCCAGCACCTTGCGGCGCGACTCGAGCGCCGCCTGCTCGCGGCGCAGGTCTTCGGCCTTCGCGCGGGCCGCGTCGAGCCCGCTGGCGGCATCCTGCGACTCGGCGGCGGCCTTGGCGGCCGCGGCGGATTCATCCTTCGCGCGCGCCTCGGCTTCATCCGCCTCGCGCAGGGCATTCTCACGCAGGCGCGACGCCTCGACGAGGCGCCCGGCCCGCGCATCGCGCTCGCCGGTCCATTCTTCCTCGCCCGATTCCAGGTGGCGCAAGGCGCCCTCGGCTTCCCCTAAGCGTTGCTTGAGGCCGGACAGTTCCTCGAGCGCGGACATGCGCTCCTCGCCCAGCTCGTCGGCGCGCGCGCGCGCTTCCTGAAGCTTGGAGGCAGCCGCATCGGCGGCTTCACGCGCGGCGGCAC
Source organism: Fibrobacteria bacterium (assembly GCA_036263275.1). GTDB lineage: Bacteria > Fibrobacterota > Fibrobacteria > UBA11236 > UBA11236 > UBA11236. The sequence goes on from DATAHJ010000043.1 coordinate 1,041, forward strand.
TGCGGTCGGCGGCGCCGGCCAGGTAGGCTTCCGCCTCGCCCGCTTCGCGCACGGCCTCGGCGCGCTGGTTCGCCATCTCGGCGAGACGCCGGTTCGCCTCGTCAGCTTCCGCGCGGAGGCGGCGAAGCGACTCGTCGAGATGCCCGGCGCGGTCGCGGGCGCGATCGCCTTCACCTTCCAGACGGATGGCCTCGGCTTGCGTGGCGGCGGCCTTGCGACTGAGGTCGGCCACTTGGCGCTCTTCGTCGGAGAGGGCGAGGCGCGCCTCGGCCAGTTCCGCCTCGCCCGCGGCGATGCGGGCGTCGAGCTCGGCCGCGCGGTTCTCTTCGCGGGCGCGCTCGATCTGGATCGTCTCGCTCTCGGCGGTGATGCGTGTCCACGAGTCGTGCTGGTAGCTCAGTTCCAGCGCGCGCCAGGCGTCGCGCAACTCGCGCCACTTTTCGGCTTTCTTCGCCTGCCGCTCGAACATCGAGACGTTCTGCTGCACGTGCTTGAGGCCGTCCTCGACGCGCTCCAGGTCGGCGGCGGTGCGCTCGAGCTGCCGCAACGTTTCCTTGCGCTGCTGCTTGTACTTGGAGATGCCGGCCGCCTCCTCGAACATCGTGCGGCGCTCGTCCGCCTTCTCCGAGAGGATGCTGTCGATCATCTTCGCCTCGATGAGGCTGTAAGACGCGGCGCCCATGCCCGTGTCATAGAACAGGTTGTGGATGTCCTTGAGGCGGCAGGGTTGGTTGTTGATCAGGTATTCGCTCTCGCCGCTGCGGTAGGCGCGGCGCGTGATCATCACCTGGGTGTAGTCGGAGGGAAGCAGGCCGCTGTCGTTGTGGATCAGCAGGCTGACTTCGGCGAGGTTCTGCGCCGCGCGGTCGGCGGTTCCCGAGAAGATCACGTCCTCCATCTTGGAGGAACGCAGCGCGCGGGCACGCTGCTCACCCAGCACCCAGCGAATGGCGTCGATGATATTGGACTTACCGCAGCCGTTGGGCCCCACCACGGAGGTGATGCCTTCGCCCGGGAAGTTGACCTCCACGCGATTGGCGAAGGACTTGAAGCCGGAGATGCGGAGCTTGGAGAGGTACATCGACTTCCTTGAATCTGCCCGAAATCCGGGTCCGCGCAGGACCCCTCGGGGTACGGGAAAATTACCCTCCGGTGCGGCGAAAACGGGTCAAAAATGGGCTGGAAGAACGAGGAAATCTCCTGTTCGGAGATCTCTTTTTAAATCAATGAGTTAGCGGGGAAGAACGGCTTTTCCCAGCTCTTCCGGCAGGGGCGCGCGGAAGGTCCGCCGCCCCGAGGGCGACTCCCACGACAGCTCCTGTGCATGGAGGAACATGCGCTTCAGCCCGAGCGTCTTCATCTTCGCGCGCGCCTCCGCGGGCCGTTCATTTTCCGCGTAGCGCGTGTCGCCCACGATGGGATGCCCGATATGCGCCAGGTGAGCGCGGATCTGATGCATCCGCCCCGTCTCGATCACGACTTCCAGCAATGCGAAACCACCGTCGGAATCCCCGATCGTCTTCATCGTCTTGTATCGCGTCACGGAATGCTTGCCTTCGTCAGGAACTTCCGCCACGCGGGACTTCGCCCCCGCCGCGCTGTCGGTGCGCGCAAGCGCCGCGTCGATCACGCCAGAGGCCGGGCGCGGATGACCCGAAACCAGCGCGAGGTACTTCTTGCGCATGCGCCCCGAGCGCAAGGCCTCGGTCAGTGCGCGCAGCGCGGGGCCCGTCTTGGCCACCAGCAGAACACCGGACGTTTCTTTGTCGAGCCGGTGCACCAGCGCCGGCGAAAACACTTCCCCGCCCCACCCTGAATCCGTGCCGAGCATGGCATGCACGCGCTCGATCAGCGACGCTCCCTCCGCAATGCCGGTGCCCGGATGCGCCGCCACACCCGCAGGCTTGTCCACCACGATCATCTCATCGTCCTCGAACAGCACGGGAAGCGGGGGGTATTCTGCCGCCGGCCTTTCCCTGTTCGCGTTTTTCTCCGCGGTCTCCATCTCCTCGGGCCGGAGCCCGTACACCTGGAGCATGTCCCCCGGCGCCAGCATGTGGCCTTGGTCGATGGGACGCTTGAAGACCTTGATTTCCCTTCGCCGGAACAGCGACTGCAGGCGGCTCATGCCGAGGTTCGGCAGCCGCTTGCGCAGGTACCGTTCGGCCCGTTGGCCGGCATCGTTGGGAGAGATGACGGATTCGAATAGCATCAAGATACGGAATGATGAAATGATGAAATGATGAAATGATGAACAAAAGCAAAATGCGAGAGAACCGTTCCCCCTGGACAATGGATCCGGGCTTTGCAGTTTTTCCAAACCTGTCCGCCATCATTCATCATTTCATCATTCCATCATTTTTCTTGTTCCACTCTTCGACCCCGACAGCAAACCTCACGCCGTCCGCTCCCGACGACACGATGCCGCCGGAGTATCCCGCGCCTTCGCCCAGCGGATAAAGGCCGGGGAGGCTCACGGACTCGAAGCTTTCGGGATCGCGTGGAATGCGCACGGGCGAAGAAGTGCGCGACTCCGGCCCGATCATCAGCCCCTTGGCGACGAAGCCGGGAATCTTGCGCTCGAAGTCGAGGAACGAGGCCCGCAGCGCGGCAGACACCTCCGCGTCGAACAGCTCATGGAAGTCCGCCCAGCGCAGCGGGCTCTGGAACGAAGTCGCCCACATCGGACCTTCATCCTTGCGACCCTCGACGAAGGCCGCAATCGTTTGCGCGGGCCATGTCCCGTCGCCGCCCCCGAGCGCATAGGCGCGGCGCTCCATATCCAGCTGATAGTCGAGCCCCGCGAGCACATCGCCACCGAGGCGCGCGGGATCGACCGCCGCGACCACCGCCGAGTTGGCGAAGGCCGTGCCGCGGTTCGAATAGCTCATGCCGTTCGTGAAGAGCGCACCCTCGGCGTCGGCGCAGGGCACCACCACGCCACCCGGGCACATGCAGAAGGAATAGGCTGCGGCGCCCTCGTCGTTCTGCCAGGTGAGGAAATATTCCGCCGCGCCCGTGACCTTCGCGTCGACGCGGTCACCCAGTTGGCGCGCGTTGATCAGCGCCTGCGGATGCTCGACGCGCACGCCCACGGCGAAGGCCTTGCGCTCCATCGTCACGCCGCGCGCCGCGAGAGCTCGGTAAAGTCCGTGGGCCGAAAGTCCGGGCGCGACGGCCACGGCGTCGAAGCGAAGCGATTCCCCGTTCGCCGCAACGCCGACGCAGCGCCCGCTCTCGATCAGAAGATCCGTCACTTCCGTTCCGAAGCGGAAGGTGCAGCCGGCCGCCTCGCAGAGCTTGCGGTAGTTGTCGACGATGAATTGCAGGCGGTCGGTGCCGAGGTGGGGATGATGGAGATATTCGATGGAAGCATCGGCGCCACAGGCGACCAGATCCTTCAGGAAGGCGTCGGTGTGGGCGTTGCGCGTGCGCGCGGTCAGCTTGCCGTCGCTGAAGGTGCCCGCGCCGCCCAGCCCGAAGAGGATGTTCGACTTGGGATCGAGGACGCCTTGCTTGACATGACGGCGGATATCGCGGAAGCGCTCGACGACGCCCTTCCCCATCTCGAACACCGTGACGGCATATCCCTTGCGGGCCAAGCCCAGCGAGGCCGCGAGGCCCGCGGGCCCGCTGCCCACCACGGCGACGTTCTTTCCCGGAAGCGTGTGCTTGGTTGCCGGAACCGAGGGCGGCGTCGCGGTCACGGGCGTCGCGCGCGGATGGTTGAGCGACCGCTCGCTGGCGAACTCCACGGCGTAGCGCCAGACGGGGCGATTCCGAGCGCGGGCATCGAGCGACTTGCGCACGATGCGCAGGTCGCCCACGGACTTCGCGGGCAGGCGCAGGTACTCCGCCACCGCGCGCGAAAGGCCTTCTTCCGACGCCCCGACGGGCAGCGCGATTTCACGGACGAGATAACGATGAGGTTGGGACATGGATTGTACGGGAAAATTTACCACCATCGAGGACGCATGGATCGACGAAGGTCAATGATGATAGGGCAGGCCCTTCAGTACGCAGAAGGCGCGATAGACCTGCTCCAGCGAGAACGCCCTCGCCCACTCGTGCGTGAGCGTGAGGCTGCTCAGGCGCAGGTGGACGGGAATCTTCTTCTTGAGCGCGGGATCGACGCCGTGCGAGGATCCGATCACGAAGTCGATCGCCGGGGCGCGCTGCATGGCCTTGTCGAGCAGGCGGGCGAAGGCCGGCGTGTCGGGCGCGTCGCCCCGCTCGTCGAACAGGATGGTATTCGCGAAGCCCGCGCCCTTCTCCAGCGCCGCCGCGATCGACTTCGCCTCTTCGGCCAGGCGCGACGCCCCGTCGGCGGCCTTGCCGTCGCGAAGCTCGACCACTTCGAAGGACGCGAAACGGCCGATCCGCCCGGCGTATTCCTCCGCCAGGGAGCGAAGCGCCGGGTTTTTCATCTTTCCCACGCAAACCAAATGGATTTTCAACGAATTCTCCCGCAAGATTCCGGATCGGTTCCCGGACAGGTCTGGAAAATGTACCCCCCGCGTTGCTACCTTTGGCATCCCCGTCCGCGTTCTTGCGGCGGATTCGCGCTTTTTCGTTCCCATCGTCTAGTGGCCTAGGACACTGCCCTTTCACGGCGGCGACAGGGGTTCAAATCCCCTTGGGAACGCCAAAATCCCCGGCGGCCTGCATTCTTGGAAGCAGGCCGCCGGCTCCCCTTCAAGCTCCTTCCTACTCACCCCTTGCCGGGCTTCCGAAGCTTTGGATATATTTGACTCCAGAGTATTTTACTTACGCGTCACTTACTTCCCGACATCATGCCCGTTTCGACCCGAAAAGCCCCTTCCCCAAAGCCCTCCGCGGCGAAGACAGGCGCGCCCCGCTGGGAGCGCAAGGCCGAGGAGCGACCCGAAGCCCTTTTCGAGGCCGCCCTCCGCGTGTTCTCCGCGCGCGGCTATCGCGCGACCCGGCTCGAGGAGGTCGCGGAAGCGGCAGGCGTCTCCAAGGGAACGATCTACCGTTACTTCCGCAACAAGGAAGACCTGATCGAAAAGACCCTCGATCATCGGCGCAAGCACATGATCCCGGCCGTCGAGGCCGCGCTGGCCGCCTTCGAGGGCACCTCCGCGGAAAAGCTGCGCTTCTTTCTCGACCGCTGCTGGCACAAGGGCATGAGCTCCGAAGGGGGCAGCTTCCACCGTCTCATCTACGGTGAGATCGCAAACGAACTGCCCGCGCTCTTCGAGGCTTGGGCCCGCCAGAGCGTGGTGGGCGCGGCGTGGCGCATCCTGGAAGGCATCCTGCGCGAGGGCCAAAAGCGCGGGGAATTCCGCGCCGACGCCGACGTCAAGGCCGTCGCCCGTTTCCTGTATTCCGGGCTTTCCCACCAAGCCATGCTGCGCGCCCACATGGGCTTCGACAAGTTCGATCCCATGGCGCATGACCGCGTCTTCGCGACCTCCGTCGACCTGGCCCTGCGCGGCCTGCGCCCCGACGTGGCTCCCCGTCCTTCCGCCGGAAAAAAATCATGACCCGATCCGTTTCGATCTCCTCCCTGCTTCTCCTCGCGCTCGCGCTGGGCGCAACCGCCTCCCCCTCCGATACCTTGCGGCTCTCGCTGGAGGAGGCCATGGAAACGGCCCGGCACGCCGGCTACGCCGCGCAAGCGAGCGCATCCCGCTCGCGTGAAAGCTCCGCCCGCACGGCTGAAGCCCGCAGCGCGCTGCTGCCGCACATCGGCGCCACGGCTTCCGATGTCGTGCGTTCCTACAACGCGGCGACCTTCGGCATCACGTTCCCTGGCGTCTCCCACGTCGACGCGTTCCAGGTGCAGGACGCCCGCGTGGGCGCGCGCATGACGGTGTGGGATTATTCCGCGTGGAAGCGCTACCGCGCCGCGCAGCGAAGCGAGGACAAGGCGGGCCTGGACCAAAAGGCCGGCGAGGAAGACGCCGCCTTGGCGGGCGCCGAGGCTTATCTGGCGCTTCTCCGCGCCCGCAGCCTCGTGCGAGCACGAGGCGAGGAAGTCGCGCTGGCCGAGCAGCTCGACACGCTGACGGGCGCCCAGAAAAAAGCCGGCTCGATCACCCAGCTCGAAGTCTTGCGCGCGCGCGGCCAAGTGGCCTCGGCCCACATGGCGCTGGCTGCGGCCATCGGGGAGGAGGCCTCCGCGCGCTACGTGCTCCTGCAAGTGTTGAACCAGCCGCTCGACCTCGAAATCGCGACGAAGGACACCCTCTCGGTTTCCGCGATCGCACTGGACGGAAGCGCCGGCGCGCGCGGCCTCGACGCGGGCGCGCAAGGCCGCCCCGATGTGGCCGCCGCGGCCGCCGAGGCGGATGAAGCCCAAGCGGAGCTGGAAGCGGCGCGCGCCGGATTCTTTCCCACCGTGGAAGCCTCCGGCGACTACGGCCTCAGCGGCCGGCGCCTGTATACCGGCGGCGCGCAATGGACCGAAGATGCCGCCGTGCAGTTGAACTGGAGCCTGTGGGATGGCGGCGGCCGGGGCGCGCGCATTCGCCAGCGCGAGGAAAAGGTCCGCCAGGCCACGCTGAAGCTGAACGAGGCGCGTTCCCGCGCCGGTCGCGACGCGCGCCTGCAAAACGCCATGCTCGCCGCCGCAAGCGAGGAAGCCTCGCGGGCCGCGGACCGCGCGGCGCTCGCCGAGGAAGAAGCCCGCTTGGCCACGGAGAAGTTTCGCGCGGGTTCATCCGGAAACCTCGACGTCATCTCCGCCCAAGCCAGCGTGAGCGCCGCCCACGAGGCCTACGTCAATTCCCTCTACGGCTATAACCGGACGCGCCTGGAATTCCTGCGCGCCATCCACCTTCTTTGATCCTCGACACGCGAACACACGGAAGCACTCCCATGAACGCCCACGAAAAACCCCGCAAGAAGAACAAGAAGCGCAACCTCATCCTCGCCACGATCGTCCTCGTGGTCGTCGCGGTGGGAGTTCCCATGTACTGGTACAACCACAACCATGAAACCACCGATGACGCGCAGGTGGAGGGCCACATCCTCCCCGTGATGCCCCGCGTCGGAGGCTACGTGGAAACGGTCCGGGTGCAGGACCAGCAGGCGGTGAAGCCCGGCGACACGCTGTTCACGCTGGATCGCCGCGAGCTGGAAATCCGCCTGCGACAGGCCGAGGCCGATTGGCTCGCAGCCACCGCCGCCGCGGGCGACGCGGGTGTCGCCGGTGCCGGTGTGCGCGTCGCGGAAACGCAGCGCACCGTTGCGCGCGCGAACCTCGAAAAGGCCCGCCAGGACGTGATGCGCGCCCGCGAGCTCAGCCGCCAGGACATCGTCAGCAAGGCCCAGCTCGACGCCGCGGAGGCCGCCTATCGGGCAGCCGAGGAACAGGCGCGCGGATCAGACTTCACCATCGCCGGGGCCAGCGCGCAAAGCCGTGCCGCTCAGGCACGACTGGAAGCCGCCGCCGCCGCCTTGGACGCGGCGCGCCTGCAACTCTCCTATGCCACGGTGCTCGCGGCGACTTCCGGGCATATCGCCAAGAAAAACCTCGAAGCCGGACAATGGGTCTCGGCGGGTCAGGCCGTGCTCTCCATCGTG
>DATAHJ010000044.1:0-6137 GCA_036263275.1 Fibrobacteria bacterium
TCGGGACCCTGTTCGCGCCGAGCCCCGGATTCGCCTTCGCCCTCTCGATGCTGGCGCTCTCGGCGGGCCTCGTCGCCTACACCGTCTCCCTGCGCGAAACCGTGGCGGACCAGCGCGCCGGCATCGGCGCCCGCGACGGGCTCATCGCCCAGCTCGCCGACTCGCTGGTCGATGCCGACAGCGTGCGCGCGGATCTCGTCGCCCTGAGGGACACGCTCACGCGCCGGCAGGCGCTGCTCGCGATGCTCCGCTGCCCCGCCACCCGAGAGATCGCCTTGGCGACTCCGAACCTGGGCGCGGACAGCGCGCGCGCCGTGCACGGCAAGTTGATGTGGGACCCCGATCACGGGTTCGCCGTGCTGCAAGTCGCCCTGCCGGGCGTGCCCGATACCAACGATTACCAGCTCTGGATGATCCGGGGCGGCAAGCCGGTGAGCGCCGGGGTGTTCCATGTCGCCAGCAAGCCGGATTCCCTCGGCGCGCTGTACCGCCTCGACGCCCTCAACCCCACGGAGCCCCAGGGCAAGGACATCTTCGCCGTCACGCTGGAGCCCAAGGGCGGGGTGCCGAAGCCCACGGGCTCGATGGTCCTGAGCGGCAACCTCGAGATTTAGGCGCCCCGCGCGCGCGGGGCTTCGCCGCCGATCCTCGCTCTCCAATCCACCTCCCGCGGTACTCCGTACATCCATTCAGGCCGGATGTTCCGGCCCGAACCCCACGGAGTCGCCATGAAACTGTCTTTACCGACCACTGGATCGGCCTTGAAGTTCGCCGCCTATGGCGCACTGCTCGCCGCGTCGCTCGTCTTCGCCGACTGCAACAAGAACTCGAACGATGCGGATCCGAATCCCACGCTTTACACTCGCTTGGGAGGCCAGGCAGCCATCGCCTCGGTGGTGGACACTTTCCTGGTCGAGGTGCTGGCCGACACCGTCATCAACGCGCGCTTCAACACGCTGCCCTCTCCCCGCGTGACGGCGCTGCGCCAAAACCTCATCGACCAGATCTGCGCCGGATCGGGGGGACCCTGCACCTACATGGGCAAGAGCATGCTCGCAGCGCACAGCGGGAAGAACATTTCCCAAGCCGAGTTCAACGCGCTGGTAGGTGATCTCGTGACCTCGCTGGACAAGCACCACGTGCCTGCGACCGAAAAGAACGACCTGCTGGCCATCCTCGGTCCGATGCAGACGGATATCGTCGGCAAGTAGATCGCCGGAGGCGGCGGACCTGAAGGCCCGCCGCCTCTTCGCCTGTAGCTTGTTGCCTCTTCGCACCTCTGTCCGGGAGCCGAGCATGAATCACCGTCCCCATCGCCGCCATCATCCGGAAGCCCGCGCCGTGACGCTTTCGGGAACCTCCCCCGCACCAGGCCGTCGGGCCATTCTGGAAACACCTTCGGCCCTGCGCGAATTTTCCTCCTTGCTGTGCGTCTTCGCCGTGACTTTCGGCGCCACCTACCTGCTTCTCTGGAAGCCCTTGCTGCAACTGCTCGGGATGTGACGTCCATCCCGAGGCGTTCGCGCCCAAGCCGACCGAAACGCCAAGTTGACAGGCCCCCTCCGCTCCCGCTCCCTTTCCTACAATTCCGGGGGCATGCGCGTCACCCTACTGACCAATGAATTTCCCCCGCACGTCTATGGCGGTGCCGGCGTCCACGTCGAATACCTGAGCCGCGCGCTCGCGGCGCTCGCGCCGGGCGAAAACAAGGTGGATGTCTTTTCCTTCGGCGACCAGCGCGTCGCTTCGGGGGACATCTCCGTCACCGGCGTCGCGCCGGACTTCAAGCTTCCCAGCCAGAACGGACAATACGCTAGGCTGCTCGACACGCTGGTCCGCGACCTCATGATGGCCGGCAGCGTGCAGGCCTCCGATGTGGTGCACGGGCACACGTGGTACTCGCATTTCGCCGGATGCCTCGTGAAGCAGCTCTTCCGCGTGCCGCTGGTGCTCACGACGCATTCGCTCGAGCCCCATCGCCCGTGGAAGGTGGAACAACTCGGCAACGCATACCACGCCTCCTCCTGGCTCGAGAAGACAGCCTACCAAAACGCGGACGGCGTGATCGCGGTCTCGCAGGCGATGAAGCGCGACGTGCAGGAACTCTACGGGGTGCCTGCGGAGAAGGTGCGCGTCATCCCCAACGGCATCGACGTCGAGGAATACAGCAACAAGCCGAATCCCGAAGTGCTCCGCAAGCATGGCGTCGATCCCGGCAAGCCCTTCATCCTCTTCGTGGGGCGTATCACGCGCCAAAAGGGAATCCTTCACCTGCTGCACGCCTTGCGCCATTTGCCCCAAGGGGCGCAGGTGGCGCTGTGCGCGGGCGCGCCGGATACTCCCGAGATCGGCGCGGAGATGACGAGCCGCGTGGCCGAGTTGCGGCGCGCACGCCCGGACCTCTCGGTGGCCTGGATCGATTCCATGATCCCGCGCGAGGAGACCATCGCCTTCTATTCCCACGCGGCCCTCTTCGTGTGCCCTTCCGTCTACGAGCCCTTCGGCATCATCAACCTCGAGGCGATGGCCTGCGGCGCGCCCGTGGTGGCCTCGAAGGTGGGGGGAATCCCCGAGGCCGTGGCCGACGGGGAAACGGGCATTCTGGTGGACGTGGATTCTGCCGGCGCCGACTTCGAGCCGCGCGACCCGGAAGCCTTCGTGCGCCGGCTCGCGGACGCGATCAACGCCCTGATGGCGGATCCGGGGCGGCGCGCCGCCTTCGCGGAAGCCGGCCGCCGCCGCGTGGTCGAAAAATTTTCGTGGGAAAGCGTCGCCGCGCAGACCCTGGACTTTTACAAGGAACTGGTCGCCCGCAACAAGGTGGAAGCATAATGCCCGCGAAGAAGAAAACCGCGCCCCTGAAGAAATCCGCCCCTGCGAAAAAATCAGCCTCCCCGAAGAAACCTGCAGGCGCGAATAGCCATTCGCCCCAAAAATCCGCGCCCGCGAAGAAACCCGCGAACAAGAAATCCACCGCGAAGGCCGCCCCTATACCCCTCGCCCGCGTTCCCGCGCATGCCGTGGTCGAAAACCTGCAGCCGATGATCGAGGGAGGCCGCTTTCCCGCCAAGGCCGTGCTGGGCGATGTCGTCGCCGTCACCGCGGACATCTTCCGTGACGGGCACGAAAAGTGCGAAGCGGATCTGCTCTTCCGCCGCAAGAATGCGAAGGGCGGAGCCTGGAATCGGTCGCCCATGCGTTACGTCGACAACGATGCGTGGGCCGGGGAATTCGTCGCGGATGCGCTGGGCGAATGGGAGTTCACGGTGGAGGCCCGCACGGCGCGCCGCCCGGGCGATGCGGCCTATGTGAAGTTCGAGGTTCCGTACGCGCATGACCGCGTGGGCACGCTGCGCGTCGATCCCAAGGCGGCGGAATTCTCTGCATGGTACGAGATGTTCGCCCGGTCACAGGGCACGGAAGAAGGCAAGAGCGCGACGTTCGCGCAGATGGAAGGCCGCCTCGCTTATGTGAAGGACCTGGGCTTCGACACGCTGTACCTGCCGCCCATCCATCCCATCGGCATCACCAAGCGCAAGGGCCGCAACAACTCCGTCACCTCGCAGCCGGGCGAGCCGGGCTCGCCCTACGCCATCGGCGACTACCGCCTGAAGGATCCGAAGGGAAAATTGGGAGACGGCGGACACAAGGCCGTGCATCCGGAGCTGGGCACGCTGGCCGATTGCCGCCGCTTCATCGACCGCTGCCGCGCGCAAGGCCTCGCCGTCGCGCTCGACTATGCGCTCAACTGCTCGCCCGACCATCCCTATGCGCACGAGCATCCCGACTGGTTCTACCGCGAGCCCGACGGCACGATCCGCTGCGCGGAGAATCCTCCCAAGCGCTACGAGGACATCTACCCGCTCAACTTCTTCTGCAAGGACCGCGATGCGCTCTGGCGCGAGCTGAAGTCCGTCATCGACTTCTGGGTGGAGATGGGTGTGACGATCTTCCGGGTGGACAACCCGCACACCAAGCCCTTCGCCTTCTGGGAGTGGATGATCGCCGAGGTCAAGAAGGATCATCCGGAAGTGATGTTCCTGTCGGAGGCGTTCACGCGGCCCAAGGTGATGAAGCGCCTCGCCAAGGCGGGCTTCGACCTGTCGTATACCTACTTCACGTGGCGGGTGACTGCGGCGGAGCTGCGCGAGTACTGCGAGGAGATCACGCAGCAGGAGCCGGCGGAATACATGCGCCCCGTGTTCTTCGCGACCACCCCCGACATCTTGCCCTGGCACTTGCAGAACGCGCCGCGCAGCATGTTCCTGATCCGCCACGCGCTGGCCTGCACGCTGGTGGGCGCCTACGGCCTCTACAACGGCTACGAGCTCTGCGAGAACGCCCCCTACCCCGGCAAGGAGGAGTTCGACGACTCGGAGAAGTATCGCTATTGCGTGCGCGACTGGAACAAGCCGGGGCACATCAAGGATTTCATCCGGACCCTCAACCACCTGCGCGCGGAGCATCCGGCGCTGCATCGCCTGAAGAACCTGCGCTTCCACGAGTGCGACAACCCGAACCTGCTGGTTTACTCCAAGGTGGAGGGGGATGATCGCCTGCTGTTCGTCGTGAACCTCGACCCGAACGGCGCGCAGGCGGGGTGGGTGTCGATCGACCGCAAGGCGATGGAGCTCGATCCGAGCGCCATCTTCGGCGTGCACGACCTGCTCAGCGGCGAGAGCTACGCCTGGGGCGAGCGCAACTTCGTGCAACTCGATCCCTCGCGCCAAGTGATGCACGTGTTCGAGGTCGGGGACTTTTGATTTCGTAGTTTCCACCCATGCCTGAACTTCACGTCGACTGCCCCTGTTGCAAGGCGAAGCTCGTCCTCGACCACGAGACGGGGACCGTCCTGCATTCGACTCCCCACAAGGAAGCCCCGCCCAGCCTTGAGTCGTTCATGAAGGGGGAGCAGACGCGCGGCAAGGACCTCGAGGACAAGTTCGCCGAGGCGCGCAAGCTGGAAGACGGCCGCCTGGCCATGCTCGAGAAGAAGTTCGAGTGGGCGAAGAAGAACAAGGACAAGCTCCCCGACCCCAAGCCCGGGATTCAGTGGGACTAAAGGCCGTTTAAAGCCGTTCGGCCTCCGTAAAGCCTTTCCTGACGACAGCGACACCGGACGCCCGATGGCCCGGGATGTCGCCCGCTAACTTTTGTTTTAACTCCAAACCCCTATCTGTGGCGCCTAACCTTAGGAGTCTCCGGGCCTTCGCGCCCTTGGAATCCCTTTTTTAAAATAGAGATTAAGTCTCAATATTATACCTCCTTTCGGGGTGAGACGGGGAAATCCGGGGAAAATGCTTCGTTCGATCCAGTCCATGGCATGCGCCACGTTGCTCTGCACGCTCTGCGCGACCTCCGTCGCCGCGGATGCAGGCGGCGACACCGCGGCCGTGGAACTTCCGCCCGTCATCACCGTGGCCGCCCGAACGGCCGGCACCTTCGCCGACGCGCCGGTGCCCGCCTCCGTGGTGACCTCACGCGACATCCGCAAGATGGGCGCCTCCACCGTGGGCGACGTGCTGGCCGAGCAAACCGGACTGACCGTGATCCAAGACCATGGCGTGGGCGTGCAGATGCAAGGCCTCTCCCCCGACTACACCTTGATTCTGGTGGACGGCGAACCGGCCGTCGGCCGCACCGCGGGCACCTTGGACCTGGCGCGCTTCAAGGTGGGCGGACTGGAGCAGGTGGAGATCGTGCAGGGCCCCTCCTCCTCCCTGTACGGCAGCGATGCGCTTGGAGGCGTGGTCAACATCGTGACGCGCAAGCCCATCGATCCGTTCTCGGTCTCGTTCAACTCCCGTTACGGGACCAACAATTCGCTGGAAACCGGCGGCACGATGGAAGCGAAGACCGGCAACACCGGCTTCTCCGTGTTCGCCGACCGCAGCGCGTCCGACGGATACGACCTCGACCCGGAGCGCCGGGGAAAAAGCGCGCCGCCATACAGCAACTACACGGTGCAGCCCAAGGTCGTGCATGACTGGAGCGAGAATTCGCGCCTGACCATCGCGCCGCGCTTTTTCCGCGAGGACCAGGAGAACTCCGTGAACTTCCTCTCCGAGGGAGACACGACGTACGCACGGGAACGCTCGACCCGCGACGACTGGGGCCTGTCGGCCACGGTCGAGCAG
>DATAHJ010000045.1:0-4072 GCA_036263275.1 Fibrobacteria bacterium
TGCGAAGCACGATGCATAGGTTTCCAGCGTTGTTTTTTCCGAGCGCCAACATAGGCCGCACGTGGAGGGTATCCCATGGGGTCTAACCCTATCGGGAAGCAATGGTCGCGAAGACGGGGGAATGCCTTCGAGATAGCCCCCCGGGGAAGGGGGCCGGAGGCGCAGGGGCGCCCGATTCGAGTCCCGTCCCGCCTACTTGCCCAGTCCCTGCAGGACCTTCTTCGCCTTCTTTTTGGCCTCGGCCGCTGCCTTGTCCTGAAGCTTTTTCTTCTCGGCCGCCGCCTGTTCCTCCAGTTTCTTCTTCTCGGCCTCCAGCCTCGCCCGGCCTTCGGCTTCCGCCTTCGCCCTCAGGGCCTCCTTGGCGGAGGCGGCCGCGGCGTTGCCGGCGCCCTCGGAGGCCATGCGCTTCGCGTCGAGCGCGAAGCGGGGCGACGACACGTCGCCCTTCACCGTGTAGTAAATCAGTGCGCGACCTTGGGCGTCCGTGGGGAACAAGGAGCCGCCCGCAACGCCCGGGGCCAGCCTTTGCAGCTGGCCGAGGAGCGCGCTTCCGGCACCGGCGAGAAAGCCGGAGGCCGAGGGCGGCAAAGCCTGGGTGAGGGTGAGGTTGAGCGAGTTGTCGAAGCCGATCGCGCCCGCGGCCTTGGCCGCGCCCGCGCGTTGCGAATCGAAGCTGAGATCGCGCACGAGCAGCTTGCCGTCCTGCGCGAGTAAGTCCCCCTTCAGCTCGCTGAAGGAGAGCTGCTCATAGCCGAGCGACGAGTGAACCTTGGCGAGGGCCGAGGAAAGACTCTTCGTCCACTCCACGCCCACGAGCCGCCCGTCGGTGATGGAGAAGAGGATCGGGCCCGAGAGGTTGTTCGCGAACGCGTCGGGCAGGCCGCGGGTGTTCAGGTCGAGGTTGAGGTTGAACTTCCCGAAGATCGCGCTGTCGGTGCCGGTCAGCGAGCGCAGCAGCTTGTTCTTCAGGGGGATCCGGTCGTTCAGGCGCGAGATGAAGTCGTTCGCCTCGACCTTGTCCACCTTGAGCTTGAAGCCGACGCCCCAATCCGTCGTGTCCTTGGGCGTGATGGCAAGGGAGGAAGAAAAACCGCCGGTGTATAACGATCCCTTGAGGTCGGTGACCGCCGACTTTGCGCGCACAACGGACTTGAGCGAGAAGCCCGTCATGTCGAGGTTCATCAGGCGCGTGCGGGCCAGCGTGACCGTCACGTCGGCGTCGAGGGGAGGCCAGTCGGGATAGCGCTTGAGGGGTGCGCTCGTGTCGGGCGCGTCGGAGCCCGACTTGGGCAAGAGCTCGTCGAGATCCATCACGGAGGAGCGCACGTCCACCGCGGCATGGGCGCGACGGCCGCCTGACGATTCGGGCATGAGCAGGGCGAGGTAGTCCCGGACGGTCGCGTCCACGGCGAGGTCCGATTTCCCGAGGTTGACCGTGAGCTGTTGGCGGATGTTCTCGTTGGTGAAGGTGGCGATGCCGCGCGCCTTCATGGCCGGAAGGTCGGGGACTTGCACGGAAATGCCGATCAGTTCCGAGCGCCCGTTCACGACGAGGCGCTCGGGATGGGTGGCGTCGAGCGGCCCGGATGCCGCGAGACGAAAGGTCTGCCGTCCCGATACGCGAATTTTCGGATCCAGCACCTCCATCTTGTGCGCCAGCGCCGTCAGGTTGCCGTAATCCAGTTCCCCTCCGACCTTCAACGAACGAAGATAAGGAATCGAATCCAGCGCACCCGTCACGAGGAAAGAGACACCGAAAGGGTTCGGGCCGCTGCGGAACGAAAGCGTATCGAGCCGTACCGAATCCCCCCGCACGGCAAGGTTCATTCTGAATCCTTCCACGCCCTGCGGAACGTCGCCGTGCCCGAAGGATCCATCCCTCACGGAAATGTCGGCGCTCACCGCGCGGATCGCGATGCGGGAATTCGTGTCCAGCACGCCCTTCACCCGCGCCTCGAACGAGGCCGTGCCCGCCACCTTGAGCCGGGCAAGCTCGGGAGAAATCTCCTTCGGCACCTCGGCGAAGAGCGAGGCGAGCGAGATCGCGGGCGCGGAAACCCGGATGTCCGCGACAGGCAACGGGGAGGTGAACGCCTTCAGCGAACCCTCCACATGCGCCTTGATGTCCTGAAAGCCGATGTCCACGCGGTTGATGCGGAGGCTGTCGCCCGGCAGATCGACGCGCAGGTCGTGCGACACCGTGATCTTCACGCCACCCTTGCGAAGGCCGCTCGCCTTGTCGGAAACCGATATCTCCGAGATCGTCAGCTCGCCGGCCGTGCGGATGTCGGTCAACTTTTTATCAAGCGAGAGCGAGGCGCTTTGGTCGATGCGCCCAAGCGTGACGCTCGTGCCGGCCTTGAGGTCATGATAACGCACGCGACCATTTTCAATCGCGAACGACTCCAGCGCCACCGACGCCGGCAGTTCCGGCAGCGCGGTGTCGGCCTTCGTGGAGTCCTTCGGGCCGCCGAGGCTCGCGAGATTGTCGCGTCCGTCCGCCGCGACCTCATAAAGGATGTCCGGTTCCACCAGGCGGATCTGGTGGATGCGCGGCGAGAACGTGAGGAGCGACAACCAGCCCACGGAAAGGTCGAGGCTTTTGAGAGCGAGCGCCGGCTCATTCGAAAAGCCCGTGTCGTTGGCCAGCGACACGTCGCGGACCCGAAGGCCGAGGCGGGGGAACAGCGTGATGCCGACGGACCCGACCTTTACTTCCCGGCCGAGCGCCTTGGTGCCTTCCTCGCGCACGATCGCCGCGATCTTCTCGGGCGGAAACGCGGCCCGCACCGCGAAATAGCCGGCGACGGCGAGGATCGCGAGGAGGGGGATGGCGATGAGGAGGATGCGCTTGAGCAGCTTCATGGGTCTTCTCCGGGATCCGCAGGACTGTACGGGACGGAAAAATTACCAAGACGCGGCGATGTACGGCAGAAAAAAGGCCGCCCCCGATGGGGACGGCCTGGTTGGAACAAGGGGCCGGAGAGGCCTAGTGGGCCATTCCCTTGATGTTGATCTTGATGACGCCGGAACCGGTCGCCGTGCTTCCATTAATCGACATCAAGGTCAAAAGGGAATAATCGCCCTCCGTCGTTTTCACGACGAAGATGTCGCCCGGGGCCACGGGAGAGTAGCTCACCTTGACGCCGGCGTCATACGCGACCTTGCCGGCGTCCCAGTTGGCGGGCGCCGTCTCCACCTTGACGAATTGCACGTATTGCACCTTGGCCGTGTCGTAGTTGGCCGCCACGGTGATGCCGGAGTCCTTGGCCGTGCGCGGCGCGATCAGCACGAAGGAGCTGTTGTGGTAGGCGAAGAGCACGTCCAGGGAATCCTGGGCCGCGTTGGCGGCGAGCGAGAGCAGCACGCGACGCTTGTCGAGATCGATGGCCGTGCCGTAGGACACGTTGCCTTGGGCCCCCACCGTCAGGACGGAATCCATGGTCCAGGAGGTGGTGACGTTGGTGGACTTATCGCCGTCCTTGCTGTCGGTCAGGCAGCCGGTGAGGCACGAGGCGACGGTGACGAAGAGGACAATAACGCCCGCAGGCAAAAGCTTTCGCGAAAATTTCGTTCCCATGGTGCACCTCTTCCTTGGAAAATCGTTATGCGATAAAATATCATGTTCTCGGAGAACGTGCCCGCCCTTTTTTGACTTCTCCGGATTTGCGCGCGCTTACCGTCGCAGGTTTGGGGCCCCCTGCTTCCAAATCGCGGATTCGGTCCCGTAACAGGGCCGCGCGCTCGAATTCGAGGGATGCCGCCGCCGCGTCCATTTCCTTGCGCAATTCGTCCAGATCCTGCTCCCCAGACTCCAAGGCGGCCTCGGCCACCAAAAGGGCTCGGGCGTCCGCCGCCGCGTCGCCCATGTCGGGCAGCATTTGCAGGTGCTCATGGATCTCGCGGATCACCGAACGCGGCGTGATCCCGTGCTCCGTGTTGTAGGCCTCCTGCCTTTCGCGCCGGCGGCGCGTCTCGGCGACCGCGTCGCGAATGCTGTCGGTGACCACGTCGCCGTAGAGCAGGACCTTGCCGTGCAGGTGACGGGCCGCGCGGCCGATGGTCTGGATCA
>DATAHJ010000046.1:0-2752 GCA_036263275.1 Fibrobacteria bacterium
CGGGCCCACGTCGGTCTCGGGGTCGAGCGGGTCGCCGACCTTGAGCTTCTTGACCTCCTCGACGAAGAGCTTCTTGAACTCCTCGTAGCCGGCGGCCTCGACGTAGATGCGCTGGGTCGAGATGCAGACCTGGCCGGAGCAGTAGTTGGCGCCGATGGCGGCCTTGGCCGCGGCGTACTTCATGTCCGCGTCGGCGGCGATCACGATCGGCGAGCTGTTGCCCAGCTCGAGCGTGACCTTCTTGAGGCCGGCGTTGGCGAGGATGTGGAGACCCACCTCGAGGCTGCCGGTGAAGGTGATCTTCGCAATGTCCGGGTGCTTGGTGATCACGTCGCCGAGCACCGAGCCCTTGCCGTGCACGAGGTTGATGACGCCGGGCGGAAGGCCGGCCTCTTCAAGCAGCGCGACGATCCACGCGCCGGTGAGCGAGGTGGCCTCGGCGGGCTTGAGCACGATGGTGTTGCCGGCCGCGAGCGCGGGGGCGATCTTGTGGGCCGCGAGGTTGAGCGGGAAGTTGAACGGGGTGATGGCGCCCACGATGCCCAGGGGCTTGCGGTGCCAGAAGCCGAACAGGCCCTCGCCGGACTTCACCGCGTCGAGCGGGATGGTCTCGCCGTGGATCTGCGCCGCTTCCTCGGCGGCCAGGCGGAACGTGTCGACCGCGCGGTCGACCTCGAAGCCGGCGTACTTGACGGCCTTGCCCACTTCGCGGGCGATGCACTTGGCGATCTCGGCGCGGTTCTCGGCGAGCAGCTGCGAGGTCTTGTTCAGGATCTCGGCGCGCTTCCAGATCGGCATCTTCGCGATGAGCGGCTGCGCGGCCTTGGCGGCGGCGACAGCGGCGTTCACCTCGGCCTCGCCCGCGCCCGAGAGCTCGTGCGCGACTTCGCCGGTGTACTTGTTCATCACGGTGACCTTGTTCGGTCCGTCGACCCACTTGCCGCCGATGTAAAGCTTGGTGGGGGGGAAGGGGGTCTTGGCGATCATGGTGGACTCCTGTGTAAGCTTTCCGAGGGCGGGCCCTGGTTGGAAACGAAGGGAACTGAAGGAACCAAAAGCGGGCCGGACGCCCGAAAGACGGGGTCATAAAGTACTTACCGTCCGGGGGAATTCCAAAAAACGAGCCTCGAAAAACCGCGGGAAACGGGGTTGTGACGATGCCGATTCCCGGCGTCGAAATCCCGGTGACAAAACCCCTTGAGATCGTGAAATTCGTACCAACTTCCCAAGAAAATGCAGGGTAAGGAGGGGGGTATTCTTCGCCAACATGGCATCGTTCGCGAATCCTTGTTTTCGAAGCCGGGTTTTCTTCGCTCGCGAACAACGTCCCGGTTTCGTCCGATGCATTCCGGAACGGAGGCCGGAGTCGCCTCGCCGACCCTCCCCCCGCTCCCTTGAGTTTCCTAGTTTATTGCTCCTTCGAACAGGCTTTTGGACGAAACAGAAAGGGCAAACATGAGCAAGAAAATCCTTATCATCACCGGCGACGGCGGCGAGACCTACGAAGTGCTGTATGCGAAGCACCGCTTCATGGAAGCCGGCTACGAGCCCGTGATCGCCGCGCAGAGCAAGAAGCGCCTGCACCTCGTGATCCACGACTTCGAACCCGGCTGGGACACCTACAAGGAGCGCCCCGGTTACGAGCTCAACGCCGACATCACCTTCGACAAGGTCAAGGTCAAGGACTACCTGGCCGTGTTCTGCATCGGCGGCCGCGCGCCCGAGTATCTCCGCAACAACAAGCACGCCGTCAAGATCCTGCAGGATGCCTACAAGCTCGGCCTGTGGCACCTCTCCATCTGCCACGGCCAGCAGCTGTCGGCGGCCGCCGGCGTGCTGCGCGGCAAGAAGGTCACCTGCTACGAGAACATCCGTCACGAAGTGATCGCCGACGGCGCGTTCTACCAGAAGGAAGAAGCGGTCCGCGACGGCCTGGTCATCACCGGCCAGACCTGGCAATCGCACCCCTGGTTCTACAAGCTCGTGTTCGCCGCCTTCAACGAAAAGAAGAAGAAGTAACACGGCGTCATGGGAGCGTTCGCCACCAGCGCGGGTAGCTCCCTGTATTTCGAAGAGTTCGGCTCCAGTCGATCGGGCCCTCCCGTCCTTTGCCTCCATGGCATCGGCGGGGGGGCCTGGTTTTTTTCGGGCTTCGCCAAGCGCATGGCGGGCACCCATCGCGTGATTTGCGTCGACCTGCCGGGCACGGGCAACAGCCCCTCCGGCGTGGCCCCCTTCACCCTCGAGAGCATGGCCCGCGACCTGGGCGAATTCGTCCGCGAAGAAATTCGCGAGCCGGTGATCCTGCTCGGTCATTCCTTCGGCACCATTCTCTCGCTCAAGGCGTGGGAGACGTGGCCGCGCGGATCGATCCGCGCCCTGCTCTTCGCCTGCGGCCTTCCCAAGGCGCGGCCCAACATCCATGAGCGCCTTTCGGCGCGCGCGGCCGACATCGCGGATCACGGCATCGCGGGCTGGGGACCGAAGGTCTCGCCCGGGGTGTTCTCGAAGAAGTCCCTGGCCGAGAAGCCCGAGACCATCGCGATGTTCGACCGCCTCTTCGAAGACCTGGTCCCGGAGACCTACACGCGCATCATCGAGGTCCTGCTCGCGGCCGACATGCGCGCGGTCGTGCCGACCGTCGCGGTTCCCTGCGCGGCGATCGTCGGCTCCGACGATTCCTACGCGCCGCCCGACGCGGCGCGGGAGTTCGTCGCCGGCCTTCCCGTTCCTTGCCCCGTCACGGTTCTCG
>DATAHJ010000047.1:0-10711 GCA_036263275.1 Fibrobacteria bacterium
CGGCCCCCTCGGGGACCACGCGGAACACCAGCGCGTCTCCGTCGCAATCCAGGTAAGCCGACACGAGCTTCTGCGTGTTGCCGGAAGTCTCGCCCTTCACCCACAGGCTCTTGCGCGAACGCGACCAGTACGTCATCCGCCCCGTCTCGAGCGTGAGACGCAACGCCTCGGCATTCATGTGCGCCAGCATCAGCACGTCGCCGGTCGCATCGTCGATCGCGACGGCCGTGACGAGTCCCTTGTCGTCGAATTTGATCTGATTCATCCAGGCTTGGGACACTTAAAACCTCTTAAGCGAAGCAAAAACAAGAACGCCGGAGCGAGACCAAGCGGGAGCAGGCGCTCCGACGCAGACGTACCGGGAGTACGGCGAGGAGGAGCAACGCACTACCGCGCCGGTCGCAGCCCGGCGAGAATTATTTGCGGACATGACCGTTTCCTTCCACGATCCATTTATACGTGGTAAGGCTTTCGACTCCCATGGGACCACGGGCATGGATGCGATCCGTGCTGATGCCCACCTCGGCGCCCAACAGGTACTCGCCGCCGTCCGCGAGGCGCGTGGAAGCATTCACCATCACGGAGGCGCTGTCCACGCCGGACAAGAAAGCCTTCTGCACGGCGGGCGACTTCGCGAGCACGGCTTCCGTGTGGCCGGTGGCATGCTGCGCGATGTGGTCGAGCGCGCCCTTCACGCCGTCCACCACCTTCACGCTGGCGCGAAGGTCGAGATACTCGGTGTCGTACGCGCCCTCAGGCGCGGGCTTCACGGACGGCAGCAATTTCCGGGATGCTTCATCCCCGAACAACTCCACGCCCTGCGCGGCGAGTCCGGCGAGCAGCGCGAAACCCGTCTCCTTCTTCAGCGACTTGTCGAGCAGGAGCGTCTCCATGGCGTTGCAGGTGCCGGGGCGCTGGATCTTGGCGTTGAGCACGACCTCCTGCGCCTTGCGCGCATCGGCGCTCTTGTCCACGTACACGTGGCACACGCCCTGGTAGTGCTTGATGACGGGCACGCGCGACTTCTCGGCAACGGCGCGGATGAGGCCTTCGCCGCCGCGGGGAATCACGAGGCTGAGGCGCGCATCGTCCTTGAGCAGCAGGTCGAGCAGGGCGCGGTCGGGCGTTTCCACCACCTGCGCGCAGGCCTCGGGAAGCTTCGCGGCCTTGAGCGCGCGCGCGATGCACGCGGCGAAGGCCGCGTTGCTGCGCACCGATTCCTTGCCGCCGCGCAGGATCACCGCGTTGCCGCTCTTGAGGCAAAGCGCCGCGCCGTCGATGGTGACGTTGGGGCGCGACTCGTAGATGAAGAGCACCACGCCGATGGGCACCGAGACGCGCGTGAGCTTGAGGCCGTCCTTGCGGCGCTTCTTCTCCAGCACGCGGCCCACGGGATCGGGGAGGCGGGCGATTTCCTTCACCGCATTGGCGATCCCCTTGATTCGCTTGGGGTTCAGCGTGAGGCGATCGATCATCGCGGAAGAGAGGCCGGCGGCCTGGGCCTCGGCGACATCCTTTTCATTGGCGGCCATGAGCGCGGCCTGAGAACCCATGATTTCGCGCGCAAGCGCGGCAAGGGCCTTGTTGCGGGTCGCGTTCGAAGCGGTGCGCAAGGCGCGTGCGGACGCCTGAGCATTGTCGGCGAGGCGGTCGGCGTAAGCGGGGATATCCATGACCTGAAAAATAATCCCCCGTGGCAACATCAAATTCCTTCGTTTTCAATCGATAACATTGGCTTAATGGGGAAAATACCCCACGTTGCCCGTAATACAACCCTACCGCGGGGTTATTACCCACCTTGGACACTTTGACAGCAAACGCTATGAATTGAAATCAAACTCAGTTCAAATCATCGAGACCCTTATGCAACGCACCTTGTCCCCCAAAACCTCCCGCCCCGGCAAGGCCAAGGTTGCTCCCATCCTCCCGCCCGCGCTCGCCCTCACTCCCATCCGCGGCGCCGACCTGGCCGAGGAGTCCCCGGAGGTCGCGCTCGACCACTTCACCCGGCTTGCCGTGCAATTGACCGGGGCCACCGCCGGCTTCATGACTTTGATCGAGGAGGAAAGCGACTCCTACCGGAGCGTGTTCCGCAGCGTGTACGGCCTCGACGGAAACCTGCGCGGCCGTCGCGTGAACGACGTCAGCCTCGACTTCTTCCTGCGGGCCTTCCTCACGGTCGATCCCAAGGTCATTCCCGACAGCGAGGAGCCCTTTCTTCAGGCACTGGGCGCGCGCGCCTTCCTCGGCATTCCCCTCCTGAGCGCGGACCGGCAGCGGGTGGGATCGCTCTGCGTCCTCAGTTCGGGGCCGCGCGGATGGTCGGAGCAGGACGCTTGGGTCCTCGAAGAAATCGGCCACCTGATCCTGACGGAGATGCGGCGACGGCAAGCCTTCGCCGCGGCGCGCACCGCGCTGCGAAGCCGCGAGGTGATCCTGGCGACCGTGGCGCACGACCTCCGCAGCCCGCTGAGCTCCGTCATCCTCGGCCTCGAACTGCTGGCCGACGCGCCCCTCTCCGAGAGCCAGCGCGAACAGCTTCAGGTGACCCGCGAAGTGGCCGAATCCATCAACGCCATCGTCGGCGACCTGATGCACATGTCCGAGCTCGATTCCGGCAAGATGGCGCTTTCGCCGCAGTACGTGGACGCCGACACGCTGGTGACGGACGCCGTCTCCGTGCTGCGCTTCGCGGCGGAGCGCGCCGGCATCGCGCTGGGCGCGAGGGCCGAGCCCGGCCTTCCCCTGGTGCGCGTCGATTACGAGAAAATCCTGCGGGCCTTCTCCAACCTCGTCGGCAACGCCCTCAAGTTCACCCCGCGCGGCGGCAGGATCACCGTGGCCGCCGAAGAGATGGAAGGCGGCGTGCGCTTCTCCGTGACGGACACGGGCGCAGGGATTCCGGAAGCCAACCTCGGCCGCATCTTCGAAGCCTTCTGGCGCGGCGAGAAGCGCGAGCACCCGGGGCTTGGACTGGGGCTTTCGATCGTGAAGTCGATCGTGACGGCCCACGGCGGCGAGATCGGCGTCGAGAGCAAGGTGGGCAAGGGCTCGACGTTCTGGTTCCGGTTGCCGGTGGAAGAACCGGCCGCGGGCTAAACGCCCCGCTTCAGTACACCGCCAGCCGGTCGCGGTGGATCACCTCGCCCGGGCCGGTGCGGCCGAGTAGCGCGGGGATCTCCGTGCTCTTGCGGCCCTTGATCTTCGCCACTTCCATCGCGGAATACGAAACGCGGCCGCGACCGATCGCCTCGCCCGCCTCGTCGCACAGCTCGACGAAGTCGCCTGCGGCGAAGTCGCCCTGCGTCTTGCGGATTCCGGCTGCCAGCACGCTTCCCGGCCTGTCGCGCAGCGCGCTCACAGCGCCGGGGTCGAGGAACAGTTTCCCCTTCGGCTTGGTCACGAAGGCCAGCCAGCGTCGCTTGCGATCGATGCGCTTGCGCGGGAGGAACAACGTTCCCGCGTCCTTGCCGGTCGCGATGTCGAGCAGGTTCGCCCCGTCGCCCTTCGCCAGCACCGCGGGCGTGCCCGCCTCCACGGCTTGACGGATGGCCGTGAGCTTCGCGCGCATGCCGCCCGTGCTCACCGCGGAGCCGGGAGCCGCGTCGGCGAGGTTCAGCACGGCGGGCGTGATGCGTTCCACCACCGCGATGCGCCTGGCGTCCTTGTGCTTCTTCGGGTTCTTGTCGAACAGCCCTTCCTCGTCCGACAGGATCACGAGCAAGTCCGCCTCGAGCGACTGCGCCACGTCGGATGAAAGCTTGTCGTTGTCGCCGAACTTGATCTCTTCCGTGACGACGGAATCATTCTCGTTCAGGATGGGGATGGCGCCGCGCTCCAGCAAGGTGCGGATCGTCTGCCGCACGTTGTTGAAGCGCACGGAGTCGCGCAGGTCCTCGCCCGTGAGCAGGATCTGCGCGGCCACCTTGCCGCGCGCGCGGAACAGGTCGGCGTAGCGCTGCATCAGGCGGATCTGCCCCGCCGCCGCGCACGCCTGCTTCTCCGCAAGCGCCGTGGGCCTCTGCGAATAACCGAGCAGCCCGATCCCCACGCCCACCGCGCCCGAGGTCACGAGCACCGTCGAGTAGCCGCGATCGTGCAGCGCCGCGATGCCGCTGGTCAAGTGCGCGAGGCGCGTTTCGTCGAGTCCGTTCTCGGGGCAAAGCACGCGCGTGCCCACCTTGACGACGAGCGTGCGCACGCCCTGAAAGAGGGTTTCGCGGGAGGTTTGGGGCGTCGAAGCCCCGGAGGCGCCGGACATGGCGGCAAAAAATGCAAAAACACCCCGGAAAACGTGACCGCCGTCACGCCTCCGGTGTCCCGGAACGATGCCGACCCGTAACTTGCCCCGAATATGCCGCCGTTATTGTTTGCAGGCCTGTCCTGGGCCCTCGCGATGGCGCCTGCACAACCCGACACGGGCTGGCGCGAAACGGCACGACCTTGCATCGACACACTGTTCGAGGAGGTGGGGGGCTACGATGGGGGCCTCCGGGATGTTCGCGATCCTGCCGCGGTCGAGGACTGCGATCCCGACGAGGCTTCGCTCTTCGCCGAGGACCGGTCGCGGGAATATTCGCGACGACGGGAATCGGCGCGCGCCTCGTTTTCGATCTCGGGCTCGCCGGACGAGGGCGCGCGCACGATCGCGCGCCATGCTGCGTCGCGCAACGGATGGGATGACCGCATCGAGTTGCAGGACGACGAACCAGGCCGTTGGCGGCTCGGGTATTCTGGCAATGGTTGGCGCGCGGTTGCAGGCGAAATGACCGACACCGCGCTGCCCGCGTGGCCGCGCGGACTGCCTCGCCGCGCGCTGCCGATCGGATGGAAATCGGCCCATGGAACGGAGGAGTCGCCGCGAATGCTTTCCGCCCCGGTTCCTCAAGGCGTCGCAGTGGGTGCCCTACACACCCGCTGGAAGGCTTGGGCGCTGCGCGCCTGGAATCCGGTGGAGAGCGGCGAGGAGCCTCCGTGGAATAGGACATGGGACCTTCGTTACTCGGCGGCGGGCGTTTCCGTCTCGCTGCCTTGGACCGCCTCGCTGCATGTCGCCGACACGCGCATCGCGCGCGACGGCGTCGACACGCTTTCGGAGCGGCTCTTCGCCGCCGGTCTCGCCTCGCCCGGACGCGGTGCCGAGATCGGCGCCGCGCTCTCGGAATCCGACGCGCGGCGCGGCGCGGGCGGATTCCTCGCCGCCGCCCTGCGGCGCGAGTTCGAAGGAGGCAGTACGGTCGCATTGACTCTTCGGCAGCGAAGCGGCGGCTGGGCTTCGGCATGGGATCCGGCGATCTCCGAGGACGAAGCCTACGCCGCGCCGGAAGGCGAAGAAGATGAGCGCGGAGAATTCGCGCCGGGCGCCGGGGAAATCCGGGCCTCGGGCCGCATGCCTTTTCGGGAGGAAGGAGTCAAACGCGAATCAGGATTCGCGCGCGGAGAAGCGTGGAGCGCCTGGAATCCGGGCGCGGGAACAAACCGGCGCGGTGCGCGCCTCGCGCTCGGCCATCGCGCGGGAGACGCGCGACTTGAGATTTCGGGGACACATCGTGTCTCGCGCGCGGCTTCCGGCTCGGTGAGCGTCTATCGCCTCGCGCAGGCGGATGTGGAGATCGAGAGTTTCCCCCGCTGGCGCACCTCGGCGTGGCGCGCCTGGAACGGCGAAGGCCCCTTGCGCACAGGGATATTCGTGGGCGCGGCCCCGGCGTGGAAGGCGTTGCGCCTCACGCCGGGGTTCCGACTGGAAGCAAACGCGCGCGGAAGGTTCGAGAGCCTTGCCTCGGTGGACGCCCGGGTACATCTTGGGGAATGGAGCCTCGAAGCCTCCGCCGCGCTGCCCTGCGGGCCAGCGCCCGACGCGGGCGCGGGGCGCTGGCGGCTGACAATGACGACGGAGCGGTAGGGGTGGCGGTATGCCATGCCCCCTATATGCCATGATTGCCCTTTCTACCTTGCCCGCGTGCCGATGCCGCGTAAAATCGCCCATTCTCTCACCCTGGCTTTCGCCTTCGGGGCCCTTCCCTTGCTCGCGCAGACTCCGGTGCGCCTCCCCCAGGCCGCGCTCGACTCCGCCGCCAAGGCCGCGGCGCGGGCCGACAGCCTGAAAAAGCTTGCCGCGGCGCCCGATACTTCCGGCGATACGGTGACCTATTCGGCGCGGCGAATCCGGTTCAGCGGTGACCGCTTTTCGCTCTCCTCCGGCGCGCTGATGAAGTACAAGGGCGCCACGCTCCACGCCGACTCCATCATCTATTACTCCGACCTCGACATCGTCGACGCCATCGGCGCCCCCTTGCTGGAGGACCCGACGAATCCTCCCCTTCTCGGTTACCGGATGCGGTACAACCTCAAGAACCGCGTGGGCACCGTGTACTACGGGTCCTCCGAGAAGGACGGGCAGGTCTTCTACGGCAACGAGGTGCGCCGCCAGCCCGACGGAGGCGTGTACATCGCGCGCGCCGACCTGACCACCTGCGACCAGCAGCCGACCCCCCATTATCACTTCTACGCCCGACGCATGATCGTCTCCCCCGAGTCGCAGGCGCTCTCGGGCCCCATCGTGATGAACATCGCCGAGGTGCCGGTGGCCGT
This sequence comes from Fibrobacteria bacterium, assembly GCA_036263275.1. Taxonomy (GTDB): domain Bacteria; phylum Fibrobacterota; class Fibrobacteria; order UBA11236; family UBA11236; genus UBA11236. The sequence continues at coordinate 6,592 of DATAHJ010000047.1, forward strand.
GCTGCCGATGATGGTGATGCCCCTGGGAAAGGGCCGCCGGTCGGGCCTCCTCCAGCCCAAGTTCGGCGGCGACCAGACCCAGGGCTTCTACCTCCAGAACCTCGGCTACTACTGGGCCCTGAGCGATTACCACGACTTCCTGCTCTCGGCCGACGTGGTGGAAGGCGAGCGCGGCACCTTCGACCAGACCAACCTCAACGCGACCTACCAGTGGAACCGCCGCTACTTCTGGAGCGGCACGGTGGGCGGCAAGCTGTACGTCCCGCAATTCCAGCCCGAGCGCGCGGGCGGCTACATCGACTTCCGCAACGACCTCAACATCACGCCCGATGGACGCCAGACGTTGAAGGGCAGCGGACGCCTGCAATCCGACCCCGACGTGGTCGAAAACAACGCCCTCTCCGAGGAGGAGCGCCTGCAGCAGACCGCCAACGCCAACCTGGGCTACCGCCGGCAGTTCGACCGCGCCGGCGCGGTGCTCAACGTGGACGCGGCGCAGGACTACAACCTCACCCAGCACCACATCATCCGCGACATCCCGAACGTCACCTTCAGCGCGTCCGGTCCGCTGGTGCCGGTCTCCGAGGATGATCCCGATCCGGCCTCCGAAGACGCCTGGTACCGCACCTGGACATGGAGCTACAACAATCGCTTCAACGTGAACCAGGTGATTCGCCCCACGGTGGGAACGGCGCGCGGCGACTCGACCACCTACATGGGCTACGCGGACAACGCCACGATCTCGGGCAAGTACACCGCCCTGCGCTACTTCAACCTGACACCCTCGCTGAACGCCTCGCAGCTGTGGTCGGCGGGCGAAAAGACCGGCGACACCGCGAACCCCTACCGCGACGCCTTCAATCCCACGCAGGGGGAGCTGGGCGAATACTTTGCGGCCTGGAACGCGAGCATCTCGGCCGACACGCGCATCTACGGCATCGCGCAGGCCGACGGCGATCCCTGGTTCGGGCACGTCGCGGCCGCGCGCCACACCATCACGCCGTCCGTCAGCTTCACCTACGCGCCCGAGATCGACACCAACCGCCGCTTCTTCGGCAACCCGCGCATCGGCGGCGCGCCCTACCAGTCCGAGCAGAAGTCGGTGGGCTTCGCGCTGGGGAACGACGTCGACCTCAAGTTGGTCGGTGCATCCTCCGGCACGGGGCCGGGCGACACCGTGAACGCGCGGAAGGAAAAGCCGCAGTCGTACAAGCTGTTGTCGGCCAACAGCACGCTGAACTACAACTTCGCCGCCGACGTGCGCCCCTGGTCGTCGCTCACGAGCAACGTGAGCCTGTACCTGACGCGCAACGTCGCGCTCTCGCTGGACGCCACCCACGAGCTGTACGACCAGTTCCGCGACCCGACGGGATACGCCACGGGCGACCCGAGCTCCGCGGCCAACCAGGTCTCGGCGCCCGTGCTGCAAAGTTGGGGCTTCGGATGGCGCAAGGGCCTCGAGGTCGCGGGCGGATTCAACAACGGCCTCCGCCTGCGCGACACGCGCGGGCTCCCCAGCGACGACTTCGAGCAGACCCCTTGGTCCGCCTCCCTCAATTACGGCTTCGACTTCCGCGCGACGCGCGTGGGCACCACCGGCGAGAGCAACCCTGCCGGCCGTTTCCTCGGCCTGTCGCAGGTCTACAACGTCACCCGCACCCACCAGGCCACGGCGGGCTTCAAGTTCAGCCCCACCGCCGAATGGAAGATGACCTACGACACAGAATTCAATTTCACGGAAGGGCAGTTCTCGCGCCATAACTTCGGTTTCGAGCGCACGCTGCACTGCTGGCGCATGAACTTCAGCTGGACGCCCGTGGGCGTCTCGCAGGGCTGGTACTTCGTGATCCGCGTCATCGACCTGCCCGACATCAAGCTGGAAACGCGCGACACGAAGTCCCTCAACAGATCGTAGGCCCATGTTCCCCCTCTCCTCCCCGCTCGTGCTCGCCAGCGCGTCCCCGCGCCGGCGCCAAATCCTCGACATGCTCGGGTTCGCCTTTGAAGTGGTCCCGTCGGATGCCGACGAAACACCGATCGCAGGAATGCCCGCGGAGGACATCCCCCAAGACCTCGCGGTTCGAAAAGCCCTGGCCATCAGCAAGGTTCGCCCCGAGGCGCTCGTCCTCGGTTCGGACACCTTGGTGGAACTGGACGGAACCGTCCTCGGCAAGCCGCGCGACGAGGCGGAGGCGGTCGCGATGCTGACGCGGCTGAACGGACGCGCCCACCGCGTCTTCACCGGCGTGGCGCTGGCGCGGAACGGCGCGCTGCTCGGCGCGGCGACCGGACGCAGCGAAGTCCTCTTCGCCCGGCGAACGGAGGCCGAATTGACCGAATACGTGCGCGGAGGCGAGCCGATGGACAAGGCCGGTTCCTATGCGATTCAAGGCCGCGGGGCTTTTCTGGTGGAAAAAATCGACGGCTGTTTCTTCAATGTGATGGGGCTGCCCGTGCAAAGGACCCTGGAGCTCCTGGACCCCCACCGCGCGGGTTGAGGGAGTACATTTTCCCGGACAGAACGAGCCTGAAGACGCCGAGCCCGAACCCCCGTTTGCGAAAAACAGCCCGCCATGGACGACATCGAAAACACATCCCCGGACTCTCCGGAAGAAAAACCGGCTGAAGAAACCGCCCCTCGCCTTGGAGCGGGCCAGCGCGTTCGCGCGGCGCGCGAGGCGCTGGGCATTCCCGTCTCCAAGCTGTGCGCCGACCTGCGCATTTCCCCCGCCACGCTCGAGGCCCTCGAGGCCGGCGACTACTCCAAGCTGGCCGGCGCGCCTTACGTGCGCGCCATGCTGGTCTCCCTCTCGCGTCCCTTGCGCCTCGACTCGCGCGAGCTCCTGCAGGCTTACGCCGACGAAACCGGAAGCCGCCAAGCGACGACCGCGCCGGTCTCGCCCTACAAGGACGATTCGGGCACGCACGCCAAGGCGCACAAGCAGATCTTCATCCTGCTGCTGGCGGTCCTGCTCTTCGTCCTGCTGCTTATCATGGGCAAGGTCAACACCTCCGCGCCGGCGCCCGTGCCCGCGCCGCCTCCGGCCACCGGCTCCGACACGCTGCTGAAGATCGATCCGCTCCCCGAGATCGACAGCCTGCCCGCCGACACGACGCGCGGGGGAATCCTCGACACCGCCCGCGCCGACTCGGCGCGCAAGCCGGCGGCCAAGGCCGCGGCCCCGACCCCTCAGCCCGCGGCGGCGGAGACGACGGACCCCGAAGTCGCCCAGGAGACGCGCGTGCGCGTGCTCGCATTGGGCGACAGCGTCTGGCTGCGCGTGCTGCCCGCCGGCGACCGCGAGCTTTCGTTCTACCTGCGCCGCAACAAGCCCCGCGAATTCCGCCACCGCGACGCCCTCACGTTCATCACGCGCCAGGCCGGCGCGGTGCGCGTGTTCCTGGGCGACAGTTCGGTGGTGCCCGACAAGCGCCGCTTCAAGATCGACGGCGACCAGATCTCCTACTGAACCTCCACGGGGAACCCATGCGCCGCGCCACGATCTCGCGACAGACGAAGGAAACCCGCATCGAGCTCACGCTCGACCTCGACGCCGCCGTCGAGGGTCCGATGGACACCGGCTCGGGATTCCTCGACCACATGCTCGACCTCTTCCGCAAGCACGGGGGCTTCGGGCTGTCCGTCTCCTGCGAGGGCGACACCCACATCGACATGCACCACAGCGCCGAGGACATCGCCATCTGCCTGGGCGAGGCGCTGCGGCAGTCGCTGGGCGACAAGGCGGGCATCGAGCGCTACGGCTTCTACTACGTGACCATGGACGAGGCGCTGGCGCGCTGCTGCCTCGACCTCTCGGGGCGCATGTCCTTCGAATGGAACGCGGCCATCCCCGCGCCGCGCGTGGGCAACCTCGACACCGAGCTGGTGGAGCACTTCTTCCAGAGCGTGGCCGAGAACGCGCGCATGAACCTGCACCTCGACCTGCTGCGCGGGACCAACTCGCACCATTGCGTGGAGGCGCTGTTCAAGGCCTTCGCGCGCGCGCTGTCGATGGCCGTGTCCCCCTCGCGGCGCGTGGCGGGCATCCCGTCGACCAAGGGCACGCTGGCGTGACGGCGGCCTTCAGGGCCGTCCTGACGCCGGAAGACGCCGCCGACA
>DATAHJ010000048.1:0-12006 GCA_036263275.1 Fibrobacteria bacterium
GCATCGTGGTGGCGCGCTTCAACGCCAACATCACCGAGCCGCTGATGGAAGGCGCGGTGGAGTGCCTGGAGGAGCATGGGGCGTCCTCCGAGGACATCCGGGTGTTTCGTGTTCCTGGCGCGGTCGAAATCCCCCAGGCGCTGGCGCGCCTCGCGGCCTCCGGCACGAAGTACGACGGCCTGATCGCCCTCGGCTGCGTGATCCGCGGCGAGACGGCGCACTTCGACGCCGTGGTGGACCTCGCCACCCAAGGGTTCACGCAGGTCGTGAACGGCGGCATCCCGATGGCCTTCGGCGTGCTCACGACGGAGAACCTCGAGCAGGCCGTGGCCCGCACCGGCCACGGCGCCGGCAACAAGGGTTGGGAAGCCGCGCTGGCCGTGCTGGAAATGTCCGGTCTCTGGGAGAAGTTGAAATGATCTCCCGCCGCAAGGGACGCGAGTTCGCGATGCAGGCCCTGTACGCCTCCGAGGCCGGCGGCGACGCGGGCGAGGGCGCGGCTTCCGCGCTCCTGCACGACGAGCCCGTCGCGCCCGAGACGCGCGAATACGGCCTGCGCCTTGCGCGCGCGGTGCGCGAGCGCACCGAGGAGATCGACCGCCTCATCGCCGAGTGCTCGGAGAACTGGGACGTCGAACGCCTGGCGATGGTGGACCGCGCGATCCTGCGCATCTCCATCGCGGAGCTGATGACCCAGCCCGACGTCCCTCCCAAGGTCTGCATCAACGAGGCGGTCGAGATCGCCCGCAAGTTTTCCACCGAGGACAGCAGCCGTTTCGTGAACGGCGTGCTCGACGCGGTCTCCCGCAAGCTCGGACGTCCCCCCGCGGACGTCCGCGAGAACTGACCCCAAACCGTCCCATCCAAAGGACATCCCAGGAAACCCGATGCGCAACGACAAAAAAATCGACTGGATACTCGCGGGGCTCATATTCCTCGTGTCCGCCGTGGTGTACTACACGACCATGGCGCCGACGCTTTCCTTCTGGGATTGCGGCGAGTTGATCTCCTCCGCCAAGACCCTGGGCAATCCGCATCCCCCCGGAAACCCCCTGCTCATCCTGATGTGGCGGGTGTTCATCATGGTGATCCCCTTCACCGAGGTCGCGGCGCGCACCAACTTGTTCTCGGTGGTCACTTCCGCCCTGGTGGCCTCCTTCGCCTTCCTGATCGTGATCAAGGCCCTGCGGATGGTCTTCCCGGAGGGCGGCATCAACCGCTTCGCGGTGTACGCGGGCGGCCTCATCGGCGCGTTCCTCGTCGCCTTCTCCGACACCGAATGGTTCAGCGCGGTGGAGACCGAGACCAACGGCCCCTCCATGCTCTTCGTGATGATCATCACGTGGCTCAGCCTCCGCTGGTACGAGCAGCGCGGCACCTGGCGCGCCGACCGCCTCCTGCTGATGATCGGCTATCTCGCCTTCCTGGGCTTCGGCGTCCACCTGTTCGCCTTGGTCACCCTGCCCATGGTCGGCCTGTTCCTGCTGCTCGACAAGGAAACGCGCTCCAATATCCCGCTCCTCGTCGCCGGCCTGGCGGTGTTCTCGATCATCTACGACGTGGGCGACTTTCCGTTCATCGTCACCGGCGCGTTCGTGCTCTTCCTCGTGATCCTTCCCTTCGCCAAGTCCTCCGTGTGGCGCCGCCGCTGGTGGCTGGCGACCATGCTCTGCTTCCTCGCGCTCGCGGGCGTGAGCAGCTACGCCTACGTGCCCATCCGCTCCTCCGTCAACGTCTCGCTCGACGAGGCCGAGGCCACGAGCTGGCCCGTCCTGCGCGAGTACATCGAGCGCAAGCAGTATGGTTCGGATCCGATGATCCTGCGCGCGCTGCACCGCCGCGGCCAGCTGGCCAACCAGGTCCTCGTCCATCCGCACATGGGTTACGGCGGCTACATGCTGGCCCAGTACTTCCCGTGGAAGGTGGGCGACCGCGACGAGGACACGAAGGAGACGCTCGAGCGCCACGTGGCCGGCAAGACGCTGGAGTTCCCCACGCTGCATGACGCCCTGGGCAACAAGCGGGGGGCGCAGTTCTCGCTGTTCCTGCTGATGCAGATTCCTTTCCTTTACGGTGGATGGCTGATCTTCCGCCGCAACCGGAAGCTCGGCCTGTACCTGCTCGGCCTTTATGTGGTCACCAGCTACGGCCTGATCTTCTACCTGAACTTCGCCGACGGCACGCAGATGGAGCTGCGCGATTATCAGTATTGGAAGGAGGGGGGATTCCAGGCCTCGCAGAAGCCGCCTCCGGTTTACCTCGAGGTGCGCGAGCGCGATTACTTCTTCACGCCCGGCTTCCTCTACATGGGCATCCTCTTCGGCATCTCGGCCGCGTTCCTGCTCGACTGGCTGGCGAAGCGCCGCCGCGCCCTGCTGCGCCCCGCCGGAGTCATCCTCGTCGGCCTCGCCGTCGTGGCGCCCGTCTGGTCGAATTACAAGGAGCATAACCGTTCGGGCGACTACGTCCCCTACGACTACGCCTACAACCTGCTGAACTCGTGCAAGCCCAACGCGATCCTGTTCACCAACGGCGACAACGACACCTTCCCCCTGTGGTTCCTCCAGCAGGTCGAAGGGATCCGCAAGGACGTGCGCGTGGTGAACCTTTCGCTGGTCAACACCAACTGGTACATGCACCAGCTGACGGACCATGCGCCCGCGCTCAAGATCGGATTCTCGCCCGCCGAGATCGACGCGCTGCAGCCGCAGCCCTGGCGCTTCAAGGGCCCGGTCGACGTCTCGATTCCCGGCACGCGCATCCGCTACACGCTGGAGCCGCTGCCCTACCTGCGCGTCCAGGACATCATGGTGCTGCACATCGTGCAGAACAACTTCCCCGCGCACCCGGTGCAGTTCGCGACCACGGTGGGCGGCGGCAACTCGATGGGCCTTGAGCCGTTCACCATCATGGAAGGCATGGTCTACACGCTGGTGCAGGACCGGGCCGAGCGCGCCCTCGACGTCGCGTCCACGGTGCGCATGGTCGACTCCGTGTACCGTTTCCGCGGGCTCGGCGATCCCAATGTGTACCTCGACGAGAACACCACCGGGCTGCTGACCAACTATTCCGTGACCAACTTCCGCCTGGCGGGTTGGGCGCAGGACACGATCCGCACCCTCATGCCGAAGATCGCGGCGGCCACCGGCCCCGCGCGCGCGGCCCTTGAGTCGCGCCGCGATTCGCTGGTCACCTTCGCCGAGAAGTACCTGAAGCTGAACGCGCGCATCCTCCCCGGCGAGTGGCGCGTCTATTACTACGCGGCGCAGCTCTACTCCGAGGCCGGCGAGACCGAGCGTTCCGACTCGGCGCTCCGGGCCGGGCTCGAGGCCGTCGGCACCAACACGAAGGTGTTCGCGGGCGCGCTGGCGCAGTCCTACGTGCGCCAAGGGCGCACCGCCGAGGCCGCCGCCGTGCTTCAGGCCGTCGTCGCCAAGAATCCTGCGGACCTCGAGATGGCGCTCACGCTGTCCGAAGTCCACCAGCAGGCGGGCGACCTTCCTGCCGCGATCGAGGCGCTGTCCGCATGGCTCAAGCGCAATCCCTCCCACGAGTATGCGCAGGCGGTGGGCCAGCGCATCCAGCAGATGCAGGCCGCGGCGTCGGGCGCACCTGGCGCGCCCGCCCCGATGCCGGCTCCGGCGCCCGCGGGCAAGTGAGCGGAACGATCATGGAAACGAGGGAAGCCGCGCCCAGCGCTTCGTCGGGAAGGCTTCCCCGCATCCTGATCGTCAACTGGCGCGATCCCCGCAATCCGGAGGCGGGGGGCGCCGAGGTCCACCTCCGCGAAGTGGCACGCCGCCTCGCGGCCGATGGCTTTCCCGTCGTCCAGTACGCGCACGCCTTTCCAGGCGCGCCGTCCGAGGAATCGGTCGACGGCGTGCGCGTGGTGCGACGGGGCGGGGGATTCACCTTCAACTTCACCGTGTGGCGCAACCTGCGCCGCTGGTGCGCCGAGCATCGCGCGGACGTCGTGCTCGACGACTCCAACAAGATCGCCTTCTTCGCGCCGTGGACCTGCCGCGCGCCGGTGGTCCTGCAGCTGCACCATCTTTTCGGCCGCGCGATCTTTCGCGAGACGGCGTGGCCGTTCGGGCTTTACGTGCTGCTGTTCGAGAAGATCATGCCGTGGTGCTATCGCCGCACGCCCGTCCTGACCGGCTCCGAGAGCAGCCGGCTCGAGCTGCGCGAAAAAGGCTTTCGCGACGTCGGCATCGCGCCCGAGGGCGTCGACCCCGCGGCCTACGTTCTCGAGAATCCTCCCGCGCGCGATCCTTCCCTCCTGCTTTATGTCGGCCGCGTCAAGCGCTACAAGGGCCTCGACACGCTGCTGCACGCGCTGGCGTTGTTGCGCGCCCGGCGCCCGAATCTTCGCCTCGCCATCGCGGGCGCGGGAGACGACCTGCCCCGCCTGCGCGCCCTTGCGGATTCGCTGGGTGTCACGTCGGCGGTCGAGTTCCTCGGCTTCGTGAGCGCGCGCCGCAAGGTGGAGCTCTATCACGAGGCCGCCGTCGTGCTGAACTCCTCGCGCAAGGAAGGCTGGGGCCTGACCTCGATCGAGGGCAATGCGTGCGGCGCCCCGGTGGTGGCGACCGACGTTCCGGGCCTATGCGACAGCGTGCGGGATGGCGAGACGGGATTCCTCGTTCCCTTCGGCGACGCGCAGGCATTCGCCGCCGCGGTGGAGCGATTGCTTGTCGATCCGAAGCTGTGGAACGAGTTCTCGGAGAACGGAAGACGCTGGGCGGCGCGCCATACCTGGCTCCCCGCTTATGAAGTGACGCGCGACGCGCTCATCGCCGCCGCGCGCAAGGGAAGGTCGCGATGAAGGCCAAGGCCCCGCGCGGGGTTTGGGGCGGAACCTGGACGCTGGCGCGGCTCGCGGCGGTGGCGCTCATCCTTTTCTGGGTGATCTCCCGCGGCGGCGGCCGCGACGTGGCGCGCGCCCTTTTCGAGGCCGATCCGCGCTGGACGTTCGCCGCGGCCGCCGTCTTCTTCCTGTCCATCGTCGCGGGCGCGTGGCAGTGGCGCCTGCTCCTCGACCTGCAAGGCATCCGCTTCGGTTTCGGGGCGTGCTTCCGCTCCTATTACTCGGGCATGTTCCTCAATAATTTCCTTCCCGGGACGGTGGGAGGCGACGCGCTTCGCGTGTGGGACGTGCACCGCTCGAACGCCGACGGCGTGAAGCCGTCGCTGGGCCGCGCGGCGGCTTCGACGCTGCTGGACCGCCTGATGGGCTTCAGCGCGCTGTCGTTGTTCTCGCTGATCGCCCTCGCGCTTGAGTTCCAGCGGCAGGACATGCCGCGCGGCCTCCTGCTCAACCTGCTCAAGGCGGTGGGCGCGGTGTCGGCGGCTTTCGTGCTCCTGCTTCTCTTGCTGCTCAGCCGCCGCTTCTCGGGTGCGTTGCAGGCCGTCATCCGCGCGCTCGGACTGCAGAAGCTCGGGGACATCCATGCCAAGGTGCAGGATGCCCTGCATGCCTACCGGGCCCGCTGGGCCCGCATCGGCGGCGTCTTCCTGCTCGCGTGCCTCGTGCAGCTGCTGCGCGTGGCGGTGCACGCCTGCTGCGCCTTCGCCCTGCACCTCTCGATCGCCCCCGCCTTCTTCTTCTCGTTCATTCCCCTCATCGCGCTCACCGCCGTGCTTCCCCTGAACGTGGGCGGCTGGGGCGTGCCGCAGGGCCTGGGCGCCTATCTCTACGGCCTTCCGGGCATCCTGACCGCCTCCGCGGCCGCTTCCGTCGCCGCCTTCGATCCCAAGGCCGCCGCGGCCGCCCTGACCTTCCTCCCCACGGCCATCGGCATGGTCGTGATGCTGGGCGGGGGATTTTACTTTGTGTTTCGGCCATCCCGACAAACCAGCGAACCCCGGACTTTCCCGTGACGCAACTGACCTTGGTCATTCCCGCCTACAACGAAGCCGAGAGCATCGATCCGCTCCTCGCCGAGATCCGCTCGGTATGCGACGGCCACGGGATCTCCTACGAGGTCATCGTGATCGACGACGGCAGCACCGACGGCACGTTCGAGCGCGTGCGCGCGGCGAACGCCGCCGACCCGCGCGTGAACGGCGTGCGCTTTCGCCGCAACAGCGGCAAGGCCGCGGCCCTGGCCGAGGGCTTCCGCCGCGCCCGCGGGCAAAGCATCATCACGATGGATGCCGACCTGCAGGACAACCCCAGCGAAATCCCCTCCCTGCTGAAGATGCTGGATGACGGCGCCGACATGGTGTCGGGCTGGAAGAAGATCCGCCATGACCCTTGGCACAAGACCATGCCCTCCAAGTTGTTCAACGCCGTGACGAGCGCGGCCTCGGGCATCAAGCTCCATGACTTCAATTGCGGGCTCAAGGCCTACAAGGCCGAGGTGGTGAAGAGCCTCGACGTCTACGGGGAACTGCACCGCTACATTCCCGTGCTTGCGAACTGGGACGGATTCAAGGTCGAGGAGAAGGTCGTCGAGCATCGCGCGCGCCGCTACGGCGTCTCGAAGTACGGCTGGGCGCGCTTCACCAACGGCCTGTTCGACCTGGTCACGCTCATGTTCCTCCATCGCTACACGCGGCGTCCGTTGCACCTGTTCGGCTTCGTCGGCCTGATCTTCGCGCTGCTCGGCGTGGGGGTGCTCGTCGGCTTCGCCATCGACTGGATGCTCACCGGCTCCCTGCATGTCCGCCCGCTGATGCTGGCCGGCGTGGCCTCGATGCTGGTGGGCGTGCAGTTCGTGTCCATCGGGCTCCTGGGCGAACTGATCAACCAGCGCTTCGCCTCCGGCGCGGAGCCCGCGCCCATCGCCGCGACCACTCCCGGCGCGCCCGAATAAGGCCGGGCCCATGCGCGTCCTGATCGCCGGCTGCGACGGACTGCTCGGGCAGAACCTGGTGCGGTCCGCGCCCGTGGGCGTCGAGATCGTCGGCCTCGCGCGCCACGAAGCCCCGCTTTTGCCTGCGCGCCTTTCCGCCTACCACGTCCGCGACATCGCGGATCCCGACACATGGCGCTTCGTGCGCGAGGTCATCCGTCCCGACCGCATCCTGAACGCCGCCGCGTATACCGACGTGGACGGCTGCGAGCGCGACCCCGCGAAGAGCGACCGCGTGAACCGCGACGCCGTGCGCGCCATGGCCGCCACGGGAATCCCCCTCGCGCAGGTTTCCACCGACTACGTCTTCGACGGCGAGTCAGGCCCGTATTCCGAGGAGGCCGCGACGAACCCCCTCAGCGCCTACGGCCGCAGCAAGCTGGAATCGGAGGAGGCGACGCTTTCCGTGCCCGGCAACCTCGTGGTGCGCACCGCATGGGTCTGGGGGCCCGCGCTCTCGGCCCGGGGCGGCGCCAAGAAGAGCTTCACCGACTTCGTGCGCGAAACCCTTGCGGCGAACAAAACCGCCCGCATCGTCACGGACCAGTGGAGCAACCCGACGCTGGCGGCAGACCTGGCGGGGGCGATCTGGGCCTTGGTGAGGGGGCAACATTCCGGGTTGTATCACGCCTCGGGATCCGACTGGGTCAGCCGCCTGGAGTGGGCCAAGCGCGTGGCGACGTTCTTCGGCCTCGATGCCGGGCTGATCGAGCCCATCACCACCGCCGACATGAACCCGCCCGCCCGGAGGCCGCTGCGCTCCGGCCTCTCGGGCGCGAAGCTGGAGCGGGACACGGGTTTCCGCCTGCGCGGGCTCGACGCGCAGCTGGCGGCGAGTCGCGCCGCTGCCTGAACCGGGCCGCCCGCCCTCCGGTGTCCTTCTATATTACGGAACCGTTATCCTCCTCCGCAAGCCATGCCCAAAACACTCGTCATCATCCCGACCTACAACGAGATCGAGAATCTCCCCCTCATGATCCCCGCGCTCGAGGCGCTGGGGCTCGGCCTCGACGTCCTCGTGGTGGACGACGGGTCGCCCGACGGCACCGGCGCGTGGGTGAAGGAACAGCAGAAGACCAAGCCGCACCTGCACCTGATCGAACGACAGGGAAAGCTCGGGTTGGGTTCGGCCTACGTGCGCGGGTTCAAGTACGCGCTGGAGCACGGCTTCGACTTCGTCTTCGAGATGGACGCGGACTTCTCGCACGACCCGGGGTACATCAAGGATTTCCTCGCGGCGATCGAGGACGCGGACCTCGTGATCGGCAGCCGCTACATCCACGGCGTGAACGTCGTGAACTGGCCGATGAGCCGCCTGCTGCTCAGCTACTTCGCCAACATGTACGCGCGCTGGATCACGGGCATTCCCGTGCAGGACGCCACCGGCGGCTTCAAGTGCTTTCGCGCCGACGCGCTGCGCAAGATCGACCTCGATCGCATCGGCGCGGGCGGCTACGGCTTCCAGATCGAGGTCAACTACAAGCTGTGGAAGAAAGGATGCCGGATCCGCGAGATCCCCATCATCTTCAAGGACCGCACCCTGGGCGCGTCGAAGATGTCGGGCGGCATCATCCGCGAGGCGCTGTTCCTCCTGATCAAGCTGAGGCTCGGGGGAGGGCGGTGAACGGAATTTCCGTCGTCATCGTTTCCTACAACGTCCGCGAGCTGCTCGACGCCTGCCTGCAGAGCGTGCGGCACGCGGCGGCGGCCTTCGACCGGACGATCGAGGTGATCGTCCTCGACAACGACTCGCGCGACGGCACGGTCTCCCTCCTGCGTCCCCGCTGGCCCGACGTCACCTGGATTCCCTCGGACCGCAACCTCGGCTTCGGCACCGGCTGCAACCGCGGCGCCGCGGCCGCTTCCTGCGACCTCCTGCTGTTCCTCAATCCCGACACGCTGGTGCGCGAGGACACCTTCCGCGTGATGGCGGAATTCTTCGACGCGCACCCGGACGCCGGCGTGGCGGGGTGCAAGGTGGTCAATCGCGACGGAAGCCTGCAGGCCGCCTCCAAGCGGAGCTTTCCCTCGCCGCGCGTGGCGGCCTATCGTTTCCTCGGCCTGGGCAACCTGTTCCCGCAAAGCCGCGTCTTCGGCCGCTACAACCTCACCTACCTCGACGAGAACGAGACGCACGAGGTCGACGCCGTGTCGGGCTCCTTCCTCTGCGTCCGCGCGGAGACCTTCCGGAAGGCGGGAGGCTTCGACGAGGACTTCTTCATGTACGGGGAAGACCTCGACCTTTGCTTTCGCATCAAGGCGATGGGCCTGCGGAACTACTACCACCCGGGCACGCAGGTCATCCACTTCAAGGGCGAGAGCGCGAAGAGCCGTCCCTTCAGCACCTTCCTGAACTTCTACGAGGCGATGATCCTCTTCTCGAGGAAGCATCTCGAACTGCGCGCCTTGCCGGGATTCCTGCTCACCGCCGGAGTGGTGGCCCTCGCGGCCAGCAACTTCGTGTCGGCGCGATTCAGGCGCTGGCCGCGCTGGATGGCGGATTTCCTCATCGTCAACGGCGCGCTCGCGGCCATCACCTACGCCTACCACACCGCGAAGGCCATGCCTCACCTGATCCTGGAGGACCCGGTCCTGTATTTCTCCTGGCATGCGCTCGCCTCCGTCTCGGTGCTGCTTCCCTTGGCGTGGATCGGCGAGTACGGAAGGCGCGTGCCGCGCCTTCGCACCGTCGTCCTCACGGCCGGAATCGGGTTCCTCGTCTTCTTCTCGCTCAGCTACTTCATGCGCGAGCGGGCGTACTCCCGCATCGTGTTCGCCGCGACGGCCGCGGCTTCCGTGCTGCTCATGACCGCCTGGCGCTGGCTCGGGAACCATGGGGGAAAGCTCTTCCGTCGCATCCTGGGAGGCACCAAGCGCGTGGCCATCCTCGGGACGGGGCCGCGCGCGCAGGCGCTCGCGGCGATGATCCAAGGAGAGTCCGCCGAAGGTTACGAGTGCATCGGCTTCATTCACTTCCCCCCGGAGTCCGTGCCGGCGGAGGTGCGCTCGGGCGTGATCGGGGACCTGAACGCCTTGCGAAGCCTCGCGCGCAAGCTGGACCTCCAGGCCGTGATCATCGCGCTCGAGGAGGGCGCATATCCGGCGGCCCTGCAGGTGCTGGCGCGCATGGGCTCCCGCGCCCTCGAGATCCACATGCTCGTGGGCGATCCGGCGCCCGGCAACATCACCTTGGTCGACTTGCATTTCGGAGGGTAGGGCGGTTCTTCGCCGGCTAAGCTTCGAGGTTGTCGCGAAACTTCGCTGACGAGACGTTGTCGTTGTCGCGGTCCGCTGGAGAAGGCTCTTCGTCGTTGTCAGTTGTCGCAACGCTCCGGGGTCGATGTTTTCTTGTTGTCGGACAACTGACAACCGACAACGGACAAGCCTTCTGATTGGTGACTCTTCTTAATGGCCACCCCTGTTTTTCGGCAATTTTGCCGACTTTTCCCCTCCTCCATCGTCTTATCTTTTCGCCTTCAGAGTTCCGCAAAGTCTCGGAAAGGACCTTCGCATGCCCGTACCCAAGGGCCCCCATCTCGAGTTCGAACAGCCCGTCGTCGAGCTGGCGATGAAGATCGAGGACCTGCTCAAGACCGGCGGCGTGACCGACGCCGACGTGAAGAGCCTCCAGGCCAAGAAGGAAGCGCTGCAGAAAAAGATCGCTTCCCGGCTCACGCCCTGGAACCGCGTCGAACTGGCCCGCCGCGCGGGCCGTCCCTTCACCCTCGACTACGTCCGCAGCATCTTCACCGACTTCGTGGAGCTGCACGGCGACCGGGCCTTCGGCGATGACCCCGCCATGATCGCGGGCCTTGCCCGCCTCGACGGCCAGAGCGTGGCCATCGTGGGCCAGCAGAAGGGCCGCGACACCAAGGAAAGCATCCGCCGCAACTTCGGCATGGCCAACCCCGAGGGGTATCGCAAGGCCTTGCGCGTGATGAAGCTCGCCGAGCGGTTCGGCCTCCCCGTGATCGCGTTCATCGACACCCCGGGCGCATTCCCGGGCTTGGGCGCCGAGGAGCGCGGCCAGGGCGAGGCCATCGCGGTCAACCTCATGGAGATGGCCGTGCTGCGCACGCCCGTGCTTGCGGTCGTGATCGGCGAGGGCGCCAGCGGCGGCGCGCTCGGCATCGGCGTGGGCGACCGCCTGCTGATGCTGGAGAACGCCTGGTACGGCGTGATCTCGCCCGAGTCGTGCAGCGCCATCCTTTGGGGCGACAGCGGCAAGAAGCAGGAGCTCAGCGGCACGATGAAGATCACCGCGGACGACCTGAAGGCGCTGGGCGTCATCGACCGCGTGGTGCCCGAGCCGCTCGGCGGCGCGCATTGGGACCCCGAGGCCGCCTGCGCCACGCTGGGCGACGCCCTGCGCGACGAGGTCGCGAAGCTGCGCGGCGCCGATATCGACCACCTCCTGCGCAAGCGGGCCGCGAAGTACGCGGCCATGGCGCAGTTCGCGGAGAAGTGAGGCGCGCCTTGCGCAAGCCTCCAGGAGACATCATGATCGACCCGAAGCTGCTCGAGATCCTTTGCTGCCCCGAGACCAAGCAGGACGTTTCCCTCGCGCCCGATTCCCTCGTGGCGGACCTCAACGCCCGCGCCGAGGCCGGCACGCTGGTGAACCGCGGCGGCCAGCCGGTGCGCGAGAAGATGGACGCGGGACTCCTTCGCGCCGACGGCAAGGTGCTCTATCCCGTCCGCGAGGATATTCCGGTGATGCTCGTCGAGGAGGCGATTTCGCTGTGAGCGCGGCCGAGGCCACGACCTTCGCCGCGGAAGGCGCGGCGGACTACGCGCGCCGGGGCGAAGACCTGTTCCTGCAGGGCGATTCCGTGGCCGCGCTGGGCGTGCTGACCGACGGCCTCGCCCGCGCCGCCGACGGCGGCGTCGCGGCGCGCCTCGTCCTGGCGCGCATGGCCCGCGAGGCGGGCCGCGAGGCCGAGGAGATCGAGTGGCTCGAGTCGGCGTTGCGCGCCGATCCCGAATGCCCGGCGGCGCTTCTTCGCCTCTCGGAGCTGTCCTTGGTCACCGGCGGCTCGGCCTACCGGGAGAGGCTCGACGCCCAGGAACCCTGGGCCCCGGGAGTCCGCGAAAAACCCTCGCGGCCGGCTTTGTTCGGAGCAGCTCCCACCGGGGCCCCGGCCGC
>DATAHJ010000049.1:0-9174 GCA_036263275.1 Fibrobacteria bacterium
CGTGAACATGGAAGGGGAGAAGAAGCTGCGCACGGATTGCCGCGTGGACACGCGCTCCACCTGCCAGCTCTTCGTGCGCCTGGACGGCCGCCTCGAGAACATGGGATTCACCTACGACACCGATTGCGGCCAGAACACCGGCGACCCCGTTCCACCCTCGGTGCTGATCAATTCGATGAACCAAGGGTGCTATGTGCCCGAGGCGCCGGGCGCGCAGGGAAACTATGGGGGCGCGGCCATCGACATGCTGCTCGGGCCGTTGAACTCCCAGTTGTCGCAGGGCACGTCAAGAGTTTCGGGAGGCTTCATCAAGTCGACCCAGATCAGCGGCCTCGGCGCGCTCCTGGGCAACGATACCACGGGCATGGAGTCCTTCGCGCTGGAGGTGGAAAGCCGCTCGGTGCATCGCACCAGCCTCAAGGGCCGGGCCGCGTATCATCCGGAAACCAAGCTCGCGAGCCCGTGGGAAACGCGCCTCGCGGCGGAGTACCGCCCGCCGCTCGAGAAGCTCGCCTCCGACAGCGTGTGGCGCGCCCGGCTCAAGGATCATTTCACTGTGGAGACCGCGGTGGAAACCCGCCCCGAAAACCGCGACCTGGATGAGGAGAGAACCGTCAGCCAGCGCGCCGGCCTTCGCTACCGGCATCGCTTCTGGAAGCTTTGGTGATGGTCATGCGCCTGTTGAAGCTTCGCCCCTTCGCCGTCCTTCTGTTGGCAGGACTTGCCTTCACGGCTTTGCCCGTGGCCGCGCGGCCTTCGATCTTCGTCGAAGGCAATTCGGCCTTCAGCGACCGGCGCGTGAGCCTTCTCACGGCCCTGCCCGATCCCACGCCGGAGTGGAGCCGCCAGGAGTGGGCCGACTGGGCCTACGACGCGGCCATCCTGGTGCGCGAGGCCTATCGCGAGCGCGGCTACCTCGAGACCGAGGCCCGCGTGGAGCCTGTCTTCACGGATTCCAGCGCCTTCGCCGCGCCGGTGGAGGTGGTGGTGCATGTGGATGAAGGCGCCCGCTACAGCTTCGGCGAAGTGAGGATCGGGCTGCCGGGCCCGGGTTAT
Source organism: Fibrobacteria bacterium (assembly GCA_036263275.1). GTDB lineage: Bacteria > Fibrobacterota > Fibrobacteria > UBA11236 > UBA11236 > UBA11236. The sequence goes on from DATAHJ010000049.1 coordinate 1,057, forward strand.
CCGGCCTATCACGGTGCGCTCGTGTCGCGCTCGGGGCGTCCCTTCCAAAGGTCGCTCTTGTTCGAGGATCGCCGCGAGATCCTCAGGTTCTACGGCGACGAAGGCTTCCTGCGCGCGCAGGCGGCCGAATCGCTCTATTACGACATCGACCGCAAGGCGGTGAACGTGGCCTTTCGCGTGCAGCCGGGCGCCGCGCTCGTCTTCGACACGCTGGTGTTCGACATCCGTCGCGAGGGTGACACCACGGCCCGCACGGGGCTGACAAAGCTTTCGGAGCTGCAGGACCTGTTCCCCTTCGAGCGCGGCGACACGCTTTCGCTGACCGAGCTCAACAACTACGAGCGCAAGCTTAAGTCGACGCGCGTCTTCAACTTCGTCCGGCTGCGCGACAGCACGCCCGCGGGCGAGACGGGCGGCATCATCCGCCTTTCGGCCGAGGAGCGCATCCCGGGCGAGATCGAGGCCGCGGGCTACTGGGAAACGCAGTACGGCTTCGGGACCGACCTGGCCTGGACGCATGCCAACCTGCGCGGGCGCATGCAGGAGGGGAGGCTCGGCTTCACCTTCGCCCAGCGCAAGCAGTCCGTGCTCGCGGGGTACACGGCGCCCCTTCTCTTCGGGACGTCCGTTCGCTTCGACAACGAGCTTGTGGCGAACTGGTACCAGGACAATTACCTGGTGCGCGACAGCGGCTGGTATGACGGCGACTTCGACGTCTCCAACACCAGCAAGCTTTCGCGGCAGTTCCTGCCCTGGCTGCGCGGCGTGAGCGGCGCGGAACTCTTCGGCAAGAGCCAGCGCATCGACACCAATGATCGCGTCCGCGACTTCAACCTGAATTTCCTGAACACGATCTATCTGCAAAGGCTCGACAACTGGGTGAACCCCTCGCGGGGCGCGCGCCTCGGCGTCACGTGGGGCAACGGCGGGTCGCTGCTCGACGGGCAGCACATCGCCGTGCACCGCAACCGCCACAACTGGCTCGAGGCGGAGGCCGCCACCTACGTGCCGGTGGGGAACCGTGTCACCGTCGCGTTGCGGCTGGACGGCGGCCGTTTCTTCGGCGAGGGCGGCATCAACTCCCCGCGCTTCTACCTCGGTGGCGCGCGCAGCGTCCGCAGCCGCGACTGGCGTTCGGTATGCCCCGTGGTCACGGCGGACGGCAACTGCGAGCAGGAGGGCATCGAGCCGGCTTACGTGCTGGGGTCGGCGGAACTTCGGCTGCAACCGTTCTTCGGCGCCACCTCGGGAGTCCCCGGCCATTTGGCGGGTGTCCAGATCGTGCCCTTCGCCGACTACGGCAATGTCTGGAACGTGGGGAGTCCCCTGGCTCCTTCGGGCGAGGGCCGCGCGGTGGGCTTGGGCGTCCGGTACGCCTTCCTCTCGCTGTTCAACATCCGCGTGGATTACGCCCGCGACCCGCGCGACGCCTCCGTCAGCCGGTGGATGTTCGACCTCGCCCAGGCGTTTTGATCTGCTGGCCGGGCAACAAAAAACCCCCGGTTTCCCGGGGGTTCAAAGTGGAGGCGACAAGCGGATTCGAACCGCTGAATAAAGCTTTTGCAGAGCTCTCCCTTACCACTTGGGTATGTCGCCGGGACGGGCAAAGATAACAAGGAAAGGCGGGGGCTGAAACCGCGTCTGGATGGAGCTTTGGCGCGACCGGGAAACGAATTCGAAGGAAACCGGACGGTTCGGTTCCCCCGGAGAAGGCCCCTACATCCCCTGGATGAAGTCGTTCACGTCCTTGGCGAGCTCCAGCTCGATCTTCAGGTTCGTGATGTCATCCTGGGCGAACGGCATTTCGCGCACCGGCGTTCCCGCAGCATGGGCCACGGTGGCCTCATCCTTGCGCACGACCGCCGCGTGCGGCTCGGTCTCGCGGGGACCGGGTCCCTGCACGAGGCCCTGCACCGTGGTCATGTGGCGGCTGTCGCGGATCTTCTCCATCTCCCCGGAATCGATCGGGAAGGTTTTGCCGTAGTAGTACATCATGGCTTCGCCGCAGGCGGGGCAGCGCATGACGACCATGCGCGCTTCCTTCTCCAGCAGCAATCCCCGGCTCTCACGGCAATGTGGGCATTCGATCCGGATCGGCTTCATGTACGTTCCTCCGCGGGTGGAGTCCCTGTCTCAAGTGTATACCGGGGGAGGGGGCATGTCAAGAAAATTTTTTTCGCGCGTCGATAACGGCTCGCAGCCGCATTCTGACGCCGTCAAGCGGTGTCATGATTCGCTTTCGAACACCACGAACGCGACGGCGTGATCTTCTTCATGCGAAATCGAGATGTGACAACGTTTTGCACCCAATGCGCGCAACTTGCGCGCGACCGCGCCGGAGAAGTTCGCCTTGGGCGCGCCGGCGTGGTCGGGCAGGATCTCGATCTGCTTCCAGGACGCGCCCGCCGAGAGCCCGGTCCCCATGGCCTTGAGGATCGCCTCCTTGGCGGCGAAGCGGCCCGCGATGCGCGGGGCGGGGTCAAGGTGGGCGCGGCAGTATTTCTCCTCGGCGGGCGTGAGCAGGCGCGAGACCGCCGCGGCGCGCAGCTTTCTTATTCTTTCGATCCGCACGATATCGGTGCCCACTCCCGTGATCATACCCTCAAAGTTAGCGTATCTCTCCTCGCCCGAAGGCGCGGCCCTCCTGCGTCGCGTCATGGAGGACGGCCGCGACGACCTCGCGCTCGGCTCCACGGCGTGGATGCGCGAGGTCGCGGCCTGGCAGCGCGCGGCGCTGCTCGAGCAGCGCGCGCTCCGGGAGCGGGGCCTCAAGCGCCAGCCGCGCGCCGCGGTGATGCTCTTCACTTCCGCCGGCCTGCAGCAGATGACTTCCGACGCGCTCGCCGCCCACAAGGCCGCGCGCCTGCCGCAAGGGCTGACCGCGATCGCGGATCTTTGCTGCGGCGTGGGCGGCGATTCATTCCGGGTTCCTCCCGAGGTGACGGTGGTGGGCGTCGACCGCGACGCGGAGACGTTGCGGGCTTATCGGCACAACACGTCGCTCTTCCGGGCCGCGTCCGTCGTACGCGCCGACGTCACCCGCTTCGAAGCGCGCGTGGACGGAATCTTCCTCGACCCCGCGCGCCGGGCGCTCGAGGGAGGAAAGGGAGGCCGCGGCGTCGCCCGAGACTTCGACGAGGAACCGGAGCCCGGCTGGGCGGCGGTGGGGGAGATCGTCCGCCGCTTCGGCAACACCGTCCTCAAGTTCGGACCCGGCGCGCGCGTGCCGGAGGAATTGCTCGAGGGTGAGCGCGAGTTCCTGGGCCTGCGCGACGAGTGCCTCGAACTGACGGTGCGCACGGGCGCCTTCGGGCGGCCGGGATGGGTCCGCGCGACCGAGCTGCCCTCGGGAGCCTTCGTGGAGGCGCGTGCCGCGGACCTCGACGACAGCTTCGGGGAGATCGCCGAGCCCGGGGAATGGTTCTATGAGCCGGTGAAGTGCGTGGTGCGCGCGCATCTCTTCGGCGTGCTGGCGGAGCGGCACGGCCTGTGGCGACTGGACGGGCGCACGGCGTACCTCTCGGGAAGCGCGCGCGTCGACTCACCGCTGCTCAAGCGCTATCGCGTGGTGAAGGTCCTCCCGCCCGACGAGAAGGCGCTGCGCGCCGAGCTCGCGGCGGCGGAGATCGGCATTCTGGAAATCAAGAAGCGGGGGATGGACATCTCGCCCGAGGAGTGGCGCAAGCGCCTGAAACCCAAGGGCCCGAACTCTGGCACGCTGGTGTTCACGCGGCTGGAGAACAAGCCGACGGTGTTAAGAGTGGAGAGGGACGAAGCGCAGAGTGACGAGTGACGAGTTACGAATTGAATGCCGCTCGACCCTCCGAGCCGCTCAATTTGTAACTCGTCACTCGTAACTTCTTATTTGTCCTTTTTCAGCAACGAAAGGACCTCGGGGACGAGGTCCATCGCCTTGCCCAGCACGTCGCGGTCGCGCGTAAGGCTGACGATCTTCACGTCTTCGCCCTGCACCACGACGAAGGCGATGGGTTCAACGGTCAAACCGCCGCCCGAGCCGGCGGTCTCGCCCTTGCCCGCGTGGCCGCCGAGGCCGAAGCCGATCGAGACGCGCGAGACGGGAATCAGGGTCACGCCCTCGGCCTGCATGGGCTTGCCCACGACAGTATCGGTTTGCGCGATGCCCTTGAGCTTTTCGAGGAGTACGGAGGCCATGCCGTCGAGGTTCATGGACGAAGTATAACTTACCCCGGGCGACTCACAGCCCCCTGTCAGGCAAGGTTACGATCCCCGCGGAACGCGCCGAAGAGCCCGGCAGCAGGGTACCGCGAAACACTCGGGGCCCGCAGCGAAGCCCCCCAAACCCAAGATCCCTTGGACCGAATCCGCCGAGGCAAAGAAAAACCCCCGAAGCTTTCGCTCCGGGGGTTTTAAAGGTGGTGCAAGCGCCAGGAGTCGAACCTGGAATCTTCTGATTCGTAGTCAGATGCCTTATCCAGTTTGGCCACGCCTGCAACGGGCAGGAAAGTATAGCAAAACTTCCAAGGGTTTCCCTACCTTTCCGCGTGCATGTTGAAAAAAATCGCGCGGCTGGCGGAGACGGGCTACAAGGCGGTCCGGGACGGGTTCATGGCCTGGGTTCTGGCGTTGCGGGGAGAATTCCGCAAGCCGGGCTACCGGGCGCACTTTTTTTCGTGGCTGAAATTTTTCGCGCTGGGCACGGGGGCGATCCTGGTCGTGGTCGCGCTGGTGTTCGGCTACTTCGCGTTCTCATTGCCTCCGCTCGAGAGCCTCGAGCGGCTGGAGCCGGGGCACATCACCCGCGTGACGGGCAAGGACGGCGCGCTCGTCCATGAGTTCTACATCCAGCGCCGCATCTGGATGCCCGAAGAGAAGATGCCCGAGCAGCTCAAGCTGGCCGTGATCGCCGTGGAGGACCGTTCCTTCCGCGAGCACTGGGGTGTGGACCTGACGGCCTATCCTTCGGCGCTGCTGCCTGCGTTCTTCGGCGGACGCGCGCGCGGCGCGTCGACGCTCACGCAGCAGCTGGCGAAGAACCTGTTCCTCACCTCGGAGCGCAGCGTGGGCCGCAAGGCCCGCGAGATCCTGATGGCGCTGCAGATCGAGCGCAACTACACGAAGAAGGAAATCCTCGAGTTCTACTTCAACCACGTATACCTCGGCGCGGGCGCCTATGGCTTCGTCTCGGCGGCCGAGCGCTACTTCAGCAAGCCGCTCGACTCGCTCTCGGTGGAGCAGTATGCGCTGCTGGCGGGACTGTTGCAACGTCCTGAGACCTACCGCCCCGACGTGAACCCGGAACTGGCGCGCGAGCGGCGCAACGTGGTGCTGGGCGCGATGCGCAGCGACGGCGTGATCACGCGCGCCGAGTACAAGGCGGCCGTGCGGAGGCCGCTGGGCACGCACGTGTATCGCGCGCCCTCGGACCTCGGCCCTTATTTCATCGAGCACGTGCGGCAGTTCCTGGCCAAGCGCTGGGGCGACGAGTTCGTCTACAACCTGGGCGGCTCCGTCGAGGTCACGATGGACTCGGCGCTGCAACACGTGGCCGACAGCGCGCTGCGCGTGCGGGTGGGGGAGATTCGCGCGCGCATGCGCGCCCGCACCGCGCGGGCCTACGGGATGGCGAAGTTGATGGGGGTCCCGCAGGACTCCATCCTGCGTCACTGGGACAAGTACTACGGCCGCTTCGCGCGCGAATTCCTCGCGAGCGACACCGGGCCGGGTCGCCGCCGCTTCCCCCCGGATTACCGCTACCAGAATCCGCAGGCGGCGCTGATCGTGATCGACAACGCCACCGGCGCCGTGCGCGCCATGATCGGCGGCGAGGACTTCGAGGCGTCCAAGTACAACCGCGCCGTGCAGGCCGTCCGTTCGCCCGGTTCGTCGTTCAAGCCCTTCGTCTATGCCAATGCGGTGGAGCGGGGCGGTGGTCCGGGCGACTTCCTGAACGACCAACCCATCGCCATTCCCGAGGCGGCCGATTCGACGAAGATCTGGAAGCCCACGAACTTCGACGCCACGTTCGAGGGCCGCATGACGATGCGGCGGGCCTTCTACAAGTCGCAGAACCTGCCGGCCGTGGAAGTGGGCCTCAAGTACGGACTCGAGAACGTGGCGGACCTCGCGCGCCGCGCCGGCTTGCGCCATCGCGTCGACCCGGTGCCGTCGCTGGCCCTGGGTTCCTGCGACGTGACGCTGCTGGAGATGGTCTCGGCTTATACGATCTTCCCCAACGGCGGCTGGCGGGCGGAGCCGTACTTCGTGGAGCGGGTGAAGGACCGTGGCGGAAAAGTCCTCTATCGCAACTCTCCGTCGCGTGAGGAGGTGCTTTCGCCCGAGGCCGCGTGGATCGTGACGAGCATGATGCGCGACGTGAACATCCGCGGCACGGCGGCGGCCGTATGGGCGTCGGGCTTCCGCCATCCTTCCGGCGGCAAGACGGGCACGACCAACGGGTTCACCGACGCGTGGTACGTGGGCTTCACGAAGCAATACACCGCGGGCATCTGGGTGGGACTGGACGACCATTCGCCCATGGGCGCGGGCAATACCGGATCGAACAACGCAGTGCCGCTATGGATCGACGTGATGCGCGCGGCCTCCGCGCGGGTGCCGCTCTCCGACTTCCCCCGGCCCGGCGGCGTGGTGGAAGTGTCCCTCTGCCCGATCACGGGCCTGCGGGCGCAGCCGTATTGTCCGAATCCCTACAGCGACTATTACGTCGCGGGCCATGAGCCGCAAGCGTGGTGCTCGCCGGGATCCCATTCGCAAAAGCCCGTCGAGGAGGATCACGATCTTCCGGCCGATGCTCCCAAGAAGGACGATCCCCGCTTGAGACGGACGTTCTGAGCCGGGCCGTTTCATTCGCCGTAGAGTGCATTTTTCCCTGTCATGACGACTGAACTGATTCTGGCCCTGCTGCTCGCCGCCGCCGTCGTGCTGGGGTACTTCTATTCCCGACGCGAATATGCGCGGGGAGCGAGGGACGTCGCCTTCGATTCGGCCGGACTGAAGACGCGCGCCGAGGATCTTGCGGCCCGCCTCGAGACGGCCGAGAAGCGCCTCGCCAATGCGGAGCAATCGTTCCGGGACCTGCGGGGCGAGAAGGGCGCGCTGGAGGCCACGGCGGCGCGCGTGCCGGTGCTCGAGGCCGAGCTCGCCACGCAGAAGCAGCGGGGGGAAGAATTCGCCCAGCGCAGCGCCGGGCTCGAAGCCTCGCTTCGCGAGATCCGCGCGCGCGAGCCGGAGATCAAGGAAGCCTTGGCCTCCTTCCTGCAGGAAAAGGGACAAGGGCTCACGAAGCATAATGCGGACACGCTGAAAGCCTTGCTGGACCCGTTGCAGGCCCGCATCCAGGAGTTCGAGCGCAAGGTGGAGGAGGCCGACAAGGGCGGCCTCACCCGTCACGTCGAGTTGAAGACCCAGCTCGACCTGCTGTCGAAGATGAACGACAGCCTCGGCCAGGAAGCGCGCGGCCTGACGCTTGCCCTCAAGGGCGAGAACAAGACGGGCGGCGACTGGGGCGAGCTCGTGCTGGAGCGCGTGCTCGAGAGCTCGGGCCTGGAGAAGGATCGCGAGTACCGCGTGCAGCCTTCCTTTCCCGGCGAAGACGGCGTCCAGCGCCCCGACGTGGTGATCGACCTTCCCGACAACCGCCACCTCGTCGTCGACTCGAAGCTGTCGCTGGTCGCCTACACCCGCTTCTGCGAGGCGAAGGACCCGGCCGAGGCGGAGGCGGCGATCGCCGCGCACGTGCAGTCGGTGCGGCAGCATGTGGACCAGCTTTCGGGCAAGAAGTATCACGAGATCCACGCGTTGAACTCGGTGGACTTCGTGTTCCTCTTCATGCCGGTGGAACCGGCCTTCATCGAGGCATCGCGCCGCGACGCCTCCTTGTTCCAGGCGGCCTTCGCGAAGAACATCATCATCGTGTCGCCGTCCACGCTGCTCGCGACGCTGCGCACGGTGGAAAGCATCTGGAAGCAGGAACGCCAGAACCGCAACGTGCGCGAGATCGCGCGGCAGGCCACGGCGCTCTACGAGAAGTTCGTGGGGTTCATCCTGGACCTCGACAAGGTCGACAAGGCCCTGTCCGCCGCGCAGGCCACCCTGGGCGAGGCGAAATCCAAGCTTTCG
>DATAHJ010000050.1:0-3975 GCA_036263275.1 Fibrobacteria bacterium
GCTACAGCGAGACGAAGGCGATGCGCGACTACGCCGTGGCCCGCGGGTTCCCGGCGCAGGACGTGCGCATCGACGACGGCGGGCGCAGCACCTTCCTCACCCTGCTCAACTGCGAGAAGGAATTCGGCCTGCGCCGCGTGGCGCTGGTGAGCCAGGACTATCACCTGCCGCGCGCGCTCTACATCGCGCGGCGCCTCGGCATGCAGGGCTACGGCCTGCGCGTGAGCCACGGCGGCGCGGACACGGGTTGGAACGCGCGCGAATGGTTCAGCCGCGTGAAGGACTTCACGCTGGTGCGCGTCTACCGCTGGTTCCACAACCGCTGATTCCCTGAGGACTAAGCCACCGCGATGCGCCAACTCGCCTTTCTCATCAACCCCGTCTCGGGCGGGGGCGCCGGCCTCCAGGTGTACGAGCGCCTCGAGGAAATCCTCGAGAGCTTCGGCGTGAAGCGCGACGCGTGGGTCGCGGAACTGGCCGAGGCGGGGCGGGTGGGAGACCAGGCCGAAGCTCTCCTGCGGGGGGCGCGCAAGCTGATCGCCGTGGGCGGCGACGGCACCATCGGCGAGGTGCTCGACCGCGCGCGACGGACGCGGTCCGGGGCGACGATCGGCCTGATCCCGCTGGGCACGGGCAACGACCTCGGCCGCGCGCTGGGCGTGTATCGCGTTTACGACTCCAAGGGCCTGGTGGCCTGCCTGAAGCGAATCCTGCGCGCGCCCGCGCTGCCCTTCGACCTTTGGGATGCCGGGCAAGGCGCGGCCACCGTCGCTTCATACCTCAGCGCGGGGCTTGACGCCGCCGTGCTGCGCGACTTCGACCGGGCGCGCAAGCGCGGCGTCGTGCGCGGGGGCGCCCTCGGCAACAAGCTCTATTACCTGAAGGCCTTGGCCGCCCGCGCGGCCTGGCGCTTTCCCCCGGGCACGAAGGCTCGCCTTGAAACGGCGGGCGGCGCGATTGAACTCGACCTGTCTGGAAAATGCGCCGTGCTGGCGGCCAACATCGACTCATACGCCGCGGGCGCCCATCCGGTGCCGGGCAACCTGTTTGACGACGGGCAGCTCGAGGTGGCGGTCTTCGACACGCTGTGGCGCTACGCGGTGGTGACCGCCCTTTCGCGCACGCTGCCCGCCACCGCCCGTTGGGCCAGGCTGCGCCGGTATCGCGCCTCGCGCATCGAGCTGTCGCTCCCGCCGGGCGTCCCTGTCCAGATCGACGGGGAGGATTTCACGGGCAAGCTTCCCTCGGAGCCCCTGTCGGTCGCCTTCGCGGCGCGCGTGCGCCTGCTCGACCTGCGGAGATCCTTCTACGCGCTGTTCTGAGGACGACGGAGGTGGGTAGCGGGTAGCGGCTAAAAATCTCTCCCCGCCACTACCCGCTACCTGCTACCCGTGTAATTCGTAACTTCTTCCCCCGAACTCCCCTCGCCCACGCAGGATCCCCATGATTCGCTCCTTTCCCTTCCGTCTCTCCTTGACCTGCATGCTGCTCCCGGCCGCGCTGATCGCGCAGCCGATGAAGCCCGCTCCCGCGTCCAAGCCCGCCGCCGGCAAGTCCGCGACGGCCAAGGCCGCCCCGACTCCGGGCGCGGGCCAGACCCTCGCCACGGTGGGCGCGATCGCGATCAAGAAGGGTCGCGTCGACACGCTGGCCACGCTCATGGCCCGCGCCCGCGGCGCCGACCTCAACGCGCTGCCTCCCGCGCAGGCGATGCTGCTGCGCCGCATGGTGGTCACGAACCTGATCGGGCAGGAACTGGTGGAGATGGAAGCGAAGAGCGCGGGCGTGCAGGCCACGCCGCGCGAGATCGACTCCGCGCTCGCGCTGCTCAAGTCGCAGTTCCCCAGCACGGCGGAATGGCAGGCGGCGATGCGTCGCAACGGCGACAGCGAGGCCGGCCTGCGCGCCAAGATCGCCCGGCAGCTTCGCGCCGACAAGACGCTGGCGCTGGGTGTGCAGCCTCCCGGCCCTCCCACCGATGAGGAGGTGCATGCCTTCTGGGAGAAGAACCGCAAGGAATTCCCCGTCAACGACTCGTTGCGCGCCCTGCAGATCCTGCTGAAGGTGGATCCCAAGGCTCCCGCGGACAGCTCCGCGAAGAAGCGCCAGCTGGAGAACCTCCGGCGCGAGTTGCTGGGCGACACCGCGCAGGTGGCGACGCTGCTGCGCGAGTTCATGAACGTGGCGGTGCGCATCGGCGAAGGCCCCGAGGCGCGCCTCGGCGGCGACCTCGAGCGCTTCCATCCCGACGACTTCAACGCGGAGTTCAAGAAGCAGGTGACCGGCCTCCGCGTGGGGCAGATGTCGCCCGTGTTCCGCACGCCCCTCGGCTACCATCTCGTGCTGCTGATCGAGAAGTACGACGGCAAGTTCGACAGCTACCGCCTCCAGAGCATGCAGAACCTCATGACCCAGAAAAGCCTGAAGACGGCCATGGACATGCGGGATTTTCTCCGGAAACTGGCCGTCAAGTATCCGGTCAAATACCTCCAGCCCGCCTATCGGGACACCACGGAAAGCCGGATTTATTAAAAAAAGCCGATTTTCCTTCGAATTTGGGGGGAAGAATCCCTTTGAATCGCCCCCCCGGTTTCCTAGATTTGACCCCCTCTGTTTTTCAACCAAGGTGTCGCCATGTATTCGGTGATTGTTTCCGGCGGTTTCCAGCATAAGGTCACCCCCGGGGAGCGCGTCAAGATCTCCAAGGTGTCCGCCAAAGTGGGCGACCTGCTTTCCGTGTCGGACGTGCTGCTCTTCGCGAACGGGACCGACGTGAAGGTCGGCGCCCCCAACGTGGCCGGCGCCACGGTCCAGCTCGAGGTTCTCCAGCACGACCGCGCCGACAAGATCAAGGTCTTCAAGAAGAAGCGCCGCAAGCGCTACCGCAAGACCCAGGGCCATCGCCAGCACTTCACGGAAGTCCTGGTGCGCGAGATCGCCTGCGGCGCCGACAAGGCCGTCGCGGACGACGCCGTGATCGCCCGCGCCCGCACGCGCGCCGCGGCCCTCGAGAAGCTGAAACTCCAGATCAAGAAGCCGACGCGCAAAGAGAAGGTCGCGGCGGACGCGAAGAAAGGCTGATCGACCATGGCACATAAAAAAGGCGGCGGCTCCACCGCCAACGGCCGCGACTCCAACCCGAAGTACCTCGGCGTGAAGAAGTTCGGCGGCGAGACCGTGATCGCCGGCAACATCATCGTCCGCCAGCGCGGCACCCGCGTGCATGCGGGCCCGGGCGTCGGCGTGGGCCGCGACCACACCCTGTTCGCGCTCATCGACGGCACCGTCCGTTTCGAGACGCGCGGCAAGGCGGCGCAGCGCGTCACCATTCTCCCGACCGCGGCCTAAACCTCGCCGGGTCGCCCCTGCATTCGGGGGCGCTGCGGTTCGTCGGTTTTCCGCCGTTTTTGTATCCTGTCTTCGGGCGAAAATCCGCCCTTCCGGTTCACGGAAGGGCGTTTTTGTGTCCCTTGAAAACCGCATGAACCCCGTCAGGCTCCTCTCCTCCCTATCGCTTGCCGCGACTTGCGCGGCCCTGTTGGCAGGGTGCGGCCTGGAATCGCGGCACGACACCTTCGAATACCTGCGCTCCCCGGTTTCGTTCCGCATCGACGCCGTCGATGCGGACCATCCGTATTGCTTCGACGCGGCGAAGCGGCCGGCCGGAATGTCCGAGGCCCAGTGCCGCGCGACGTCCAAGTATCGCATGAGCTGGGATCGCCCCGAGGACACGGTGGGCTTCTCCGAATACCGCATTTACCTCGACACGAACCCCCCGAACTCCGCGTTCCCGTGGGAAGTCGTCCGCAAGGAACGTTCGCTCGCGAGCTACGTCATCGAGGGCGCGCCGCCCGCCACCGACAGCGTGATCTTCTTCCTGACCGACACGGGGGCCGTCCCGCGCGTGCTGCCGCGCGGACAGGGCCTCACCGCCCTCGACACGACGGGACGACGCGACGCGAAGGGCCTGCTGGT
>DATAHJ010000051.1:0-2763 GCA_036263275.1 Fibrobacteria bacterium
CGCTCCCGAGACCGTGTCCGCGCGGCAGAGCCGGTTCCACCGGCAAGCGTAGAGCGCGACAGCGGAATCGGAGGCCGCGGGAAAGGCCATGAACGTCAGCACGGTGTCGGCGAAGAGACGGTTCGAACTCTCGGATGCGAGGCGCGCGTAGGCGACGCCGAGACGGCCGAATCCCAGCGCTGCCGTCGTGTCGGTCGCGGCGACGCGCACCGCCAGCGCGGTGAGGTTCGCGGAGCCCGCGAGGCCCGCGCCGGTGTCGGCGCCGACGCGATCGGCGAAGATCACGCTGTCGCCGCCGCGGAACGTGCCCTGATAGCGGAGCGACGTCGCGCGCGCCACGCGCTGCGAGTCGGAGATCCAGTAGTTGGCGCGCAGCAGCAGCGAATTGCTCCACGTCGCGCCGCCTTCCGCGCCGCCCAGCCACGGCCATTCGCGCGTGGTCACGGCGGGCTGCGCGCCGAACAGGTCGAGCGCGCTGTACGAGGCGCCGTCCTCGGCGAAGGCGAACACGCGGTTCTGCACCGCGTAAACCTGCGGAATCGACTTGGCCGCCAGCGAGGCGGAGTCGGAGGCGGCATGCGTCGGAGCCGCGGCGCATAACGCCGCGAGCGCCGCAAGCGCGCACGCAGGGAGGAAGGCGGGGAGTCGCTTCACGGGAAGTTCCGGACGGTCAGCGGTAGTTGGTGAACTCGCAGGCGAAGTCGAAGTCGGCGCCGCGCACCGCGGAGATGACTTCCTGCAGGTCGTCCTTGCTCTTGGCCGTGACGCGCACCTGCTCGCCCTGGATCGACGCCTGCACCTTGAGCTTCAAATCCTTGATCAGCTTCACGATTTTCTTGGCGTCTTCCTGCTCGATGCCGTTCTGCAGCGTCGCCACCTGGCGCACGGTCAGCTTCGCGGCGGCCTCGTGCGCCTTGTACTTGACGGACTTGGGCGACAGCCCGCGCTTGATCATCTTGTTCTCGAAGATGTCGCGCAGCTGCTCCAGCTTGAACTCGTCGTCCGCGATCAGCGTCACCGACTCCTTGTCGAGCTCGATGGACGACTTGCCGCCCTTGAAGTCGAAGCGGTTGGCCAGCTCCTTCTGGGCGGCCTGCACCGCGTTGCGCAGCTCCTCGAGGTCGGCCTTGCAAACGATGTCGAAGGAGGATTCGCCGGAAGCCATGAGAGCCTTTCAGGACAAGGAAGGACGGGGTTCGGAACGAAGTTGCAATGTACGAAAAGGGGAGGGGGAATTCCGTTGCGGACAACCCTTCGAAGTTGGTGGCGAACGATGGGATCCAGGCCCGGCTTCGTCGTTGGTGGTTGGTAGCGGAGCGAGCTCGCCTGTGTCCGCCACCAACCACCAACGACAACGTGAGGCCTAGGGTTCTTTTCCCAACTATGGAGGACGGCTCACGAAGAAACTCCCTACCTCATATCCACCACTTCCGTCCCCGCGGGGACCTTGAACGTGAAGGCGGCGCGGCCGGGTCGCGCGTCGTAGCGCAGCGACGAGACCGTGTAGCTCACGCGGTTGCCGGCGGGATCCTGCGTCTCCACGCCGCGCACGGCCGCGCCGTCGGGAGAAAGGCGCAGCACGAGGCTGTCGAGCGACTCGCCCACGCTGGACGGGTCGAGCGCCACGCGCAGGCCGCCGGCCTCGGGCGCGGCGTCCACCGCGCGGGCCTGCAGGAAGCGCAGCAGGACTCCGCCCGCGCCGGCGGCCTCTCCCGCAGGGTTCGCGGGACGAATCACCACCTGCTTGGTGGAAGGGAAATGCTGCCACACGGTGCGGCCGTCCGAAACGACCACGCCCTGCGCGTGCGTGAGGCGGAAGCGACCGGAGTCGGCGGCCACGAGCGTGCCGCGCACGGGCGGCATCGGGTTCCCGTCGGCGCCGATGGCCCGCGAGGTGAAGGTCAGCGAGAAGGCCGGCGCGGCGCGGTGCTTCGCGGCCAGGGCCGCGAGCGCGTCGCGCGCCTTTTGCAGCGACGCCGGGTCGGCGAAAGCGGCGGAAACGGTGAAAAACGACAGAATGGCGGCTGCGCGGAGACGGGTCATAGGCCTGATAACGTACAATGTCCACCCTGCCCGGAGGCCCGGGAATGCCCCGGAAACCCACCGATTCCAGCGAAAACCGAACGATTTGCGCCACCGGAGGGTACCCCCTTGACTTTCTATCTTGTCCACATGATGGAGAACCCTGCTTTCAGGGGCGAAAACCGCGAGGACAAGCCCGAAATCCTCAAGCGCATCGAGGCGATCGGCAATCGCGAGACGGATGCCTTGGATTCGTCGCGCCTTTTGCGCGGCTACCTGGAATCCGACGATCTCGAGATCCTGCTGGCCGCCATCCAAGCCTCGGGTCCGTTCGTCTCCGAGCAATCCCTCTTCGAGAAAATCCTTTCGCTCGCCGCGTCGCACGCCGACGAAGAGGCGCGCGGCATGGCCTCGAGCTGCTTGGGCAACGTGATCTTCGACGGGCTCGAGTTCGAGGACGAGCTGCCCGAGGAGATCGAGGCGCCCGCGCCCACTGTCGATCCGGAGTTCTACGCCACGGTGAAGGACTTCCTCTTCTCGCGCGTCGACGCGCCGATGGAGAGCATGGAGGTGCGCCGCCGCGTGCTGGAAGCTTTGGGCCACCTCGCGTGGAAGTCCGAGGTGCGCGAGATCGTGCTGCGCTTCTACCGCCAGGCTCCCAATCCCTGGGTGAAGGTGAGCGCGCTCTACGCCATGGGCCTGGTGCGCGATCCGGTGTTCGAGCGCATCCTGCTCGAGGAA
>DATAHJ010000052.1:0-7746 GCA_036263275.1 Fibrobacteria bacterium
TCAGAGGGTGTAGATTACAGACGGACGGAAAGACGCGGAAAATGAAGGTGGAAAATGGAAGGTGGAGGCAAGGCGAGCGGAACCGGTTCCCTCATGTCCCACTTTCCATTTTCCACTTTTCGTTTTGCCCCGCGCCGCCGCTGTCTTAACCCCTCGCCAAAGGAGATCCCCTGATGAACATTCAGATCACCGCCCGGCACTATAGCGCTTCCCGGCAACTGCACAGCAACCTGACCGAAATCGCCGAGGGTTTCTTCCGCTTCAACGACTCCGTGGAGTCCGTCCGTTTCATCCTCGATGCGGGCCAGCCCGGGATCGGCCGTGCCGAGGGCGTCGTCAAGATCCGCGACAAGGCCGTGGTGGCGCACGCCGAGGAAGGCGCGATGGGCAAGGCCATCGAGGCGATGCTGGAAAAGCTCGAGCGCCTGCTCAAGCGCGAGAACGAAAAGTTCAAGATCCACCGGGGCGAGTCCCTGGCCGCCGTCGCGGCCGCCTGAGGAGAGTGATTTGTCCGAGTCCATCGATTTCGCACGCCTCGATATCCACCGCAAGAAGTCCCTTCCCACAAGGGACTTTTTCGTGCGTTTCCGCGAGGAGCTGTCGCTGACCCTGCGCACGCCGGAGGCGTCGCTCTCCACCGACATCGTCGAGTCGAGCCTGCACAGGCCGGGACTCGCGCTGGCGGGCTTCACGCAGGTCTTCAGCTATCAGCGCGTGCAGGTGCTCGGCACCACGGAGTGGTTTTACCTGGAGGCCGCGGGCGCGGAAAAGCGCCGCGAGATCTTCGCCAGGCTGCGGGAGTTCCGCGCGCCGATGTGGGTCCTGACCCACAACGCCAGCCCGCATGAGGAGCTGGTGGAGATGTGCCGCGAGCAGAACGTGCCGATCCTCTCCACGGCGCGCGAGACGATGGACTTCTTCACCGAAGTCCAGGATTTGCTCGAGGACTGGTTCGCACCCTACTGCACGGTGCATGCGTCGCTGGTCGACGTGTACGGCGTCGGCATGCTCTACGTGGGCGAGAGCGGCGTGGGCAAGAGCGAGTGCGTGCTCGACCTCGTGGAGCGCGGCCACCGGCTTGTCGCCGACGACGTGGTCACGCTCACGCGCAAGGACCGCGCGCTCATCGGCAGGGGCAACGCGGTGCTCGGCCACCATATGGAGATCCGCGGCGTCGGCATCGTCGACGTGGGCCGCCTCTTCGGCATCCGCGCCATCCGCGAGACGAAGAAGGTGCAGGTGCTCGTCGAGCTCCAGCGCTGGGTCGAGGGCGAGAATTACGACCGCACCGGGCTCGACCCGATGCAGGCCGAGGTGATCGGCCTTCCCGTGCCCAAGGTGGTCATCCCCATCTCGCCGGGCAAGAACATCACGGTGATCTCCGAGGTCATCGCCATGAACATGCTGCTCAAGATGCATGGCGTCGACGCGGCCAAGCTCTTCAACGACAAGCTCATGGAGACCATGCGCGAGAAGGCGAAGCCCGGGGGAGGCCTCACGCGGCTCGGGGCGGAACTGCACGAATGACGTCTTCCCGCACCCAGAACACCGTCGTCGGCGCCTTCGTGGTCGGCGCGCTCGCCGTGCTCATCGGCGGCGTTTATTTCCTCAAGGAGCGAACTCCGGGGCAGTCTTCCGACGCCTACTTCGCGAAGTTCGAACAGGTTTCCACCCTGCAGGAGGGGGATCCGGTCAAGGTCAACGGGGTGAAATCGGGCCGGGTGACGTCCATCGCGCTGGAAGGGCGCAGCGTCCGCGTCGGCTTCACTGTGGATCGTGGCGTGCGCCTGCCGAAGGATTCCGAAGTGCGCATTCAGAACATCGGCCTGATGGGCGAACGCCAACTGGGTGTTCGCATGGGCGCCGCGGCCGAGTTCGCCGAACCGGGTTCGACCTTCGACGGCACGCTGGACGCGGGCATCGCGGAGGCGATGGGCGCGGCGGGCGAGGCCATCGCCGAGGCCGAGGCGCTGGTGCGCTCCGTGCGCGCCGCGGTGGACGGCACGATCGGAAAGCCCGAGTTCGCGGGCCGGGTGAACAACCTTTTGGCCACCGCCGAGGGCATCGCGGCGCGCATGGACAAGCTCGCCGCCGACGTCGACCCGCAAGTTCGCGAGGGCGCGCGCTCCTTCCGCGCCACGGGCAAGATCGCCGAGGACTTCGCCAGGCGGCAGACGCCGCGCCTCGACCGCATGGCCGAGGACGGCGCCGAGGCGGCCGCGCGCGCGCGCGCGCTGGCCGAGCGGGGCGAGAAGGCGGCGCAGAGCCTGGAGGAGATCCTGGCCAAGCTCAACGCCGGGCGCGGCACCGCCGGCGCCCTGCTCAACGACACGACGCTCCACCGCGACCTCACTGCCGCGGTCCGCAGCGCGGACTCGCTCTTCCGTTCCATGCGGACGAAGGGGCTGGACGTGAATGTCGATTTGTTCTAGGCAGTTCTTCGGTCAGTTACGAGTTACGAATTACGAGTGACGAGTGACGAATAAAACACAAACACTCTGACAAATTTTCCCAATTCCTTTGCTCGGGGGGTGCCCCCATATTCGAAACTCGTAACTCGTAATTCGTAACTTTTCTCCCGTGATCCACCTCCTTTTCGCCGTCCACAACCACCAGCCGGTGGGGAATTTCGACTTCATCTTCGAGCGCGCCTACGACCGGGCCTACAAGCCCTTCCTCGACGTGCTCGAGAAGCATCCCGGCGTCCGGATCAGCATCCATTTCTCCGGCATCCTGCTCGATTGGCTGGAGAAGAACCGGCCCGAGTATCTGCGCGCCGTGCGCGCGCTGCGCGAGGCCGGCCGCGTCGAAGTCCTCGGCGGCGGATACTACGAGCCCATCCTGCCCATGCTCACCGAGTCCGACCGGCGCGGCCAGGTCGAGGCGCTCTCCGCGCGCATCGAGTCGCTCTTCGGCGCGCGGCCGCGCGGCATGTGGCTGGCCGAGCGCGTGTGGGAGCCTTCGCTGGTTTCCTCCATCGCCGACGCGGGCATCGAGTATGTCGTGCTCGACGGCAGCCATTTCAAAATGGTGGGCAAGGGCGACGCCGACCTCGAGGGCTGGTTCGAGACCGAGGACCAAGGCCGCCGCCTCAAGCTGCTGCCCATCCACGACGCGGTGCGCGACACCATCCCGTTCCGCACGGTGGAGGAAGTGATCGCCCGCCTGCGCGGCATGAACGACGCCGCCAACGGCCGGCGTGTGCAGGTGGTCTTCGGCGACGACGGCGAGAAGTTCGGCGACTGGCCCGACACCTACGACAGCGTTTACGGCCAGGGATGGCTCGATCGCTTCTTCGCCGCCATGGAATCGGAGCCCGAGGTGTTTGCAATCCGTCCGCTGCGCGAGGGCATCGACCTCGGCGCGGGGCAGGGCCTCGTCTACCTTCCGCCCGCCTCGTACGGCGAAATGATGGCGTGGGCGCAGGACGCGCGCGACCTCCCGGGCTTTCGTGACCTGCGCCGCTTTTTGTGGGACGCCGGGCGTGGCGAAGAATCGGAACGTTTCGTGCGTGGCACTTTCTGGCGCAACTTCCTCGCGAAGTATCCCGAGAGCAACCGCATGCACAAGCAGGCGCTGCGCCTTTCACTCGCCATCGGGCGCCTCGAAGCCGCCGGAAAAATTTCTTCCGGCGCCGCGCGCGAGGCGCGGCATCACGTGTGGCAATCGCAGTGCAATTGCGCCTACTGGCATGGCGTTTTCGGCGGCCTTTACCTGCCGCACCTGCGCTTCGCCATCTACCGCCACCTGATTGCCGCGCAGTCGGTCCTGGCCGCCGCGGGCGAGGCTCCGGAGTGGGAAGCTTCAGACTGGAATTTCGACGGACGCGAGGAGCACCTCCTCGACGCGCCCGGCCTCTTCGCGGCCTTCACGGCGGACGGCGCCATCGACCAGCTCTGGCTCAAGCGCACCGGGCTCAACCTCAGCGACACGCTTACGCGGCGTCGTGAAGCGTATCACACCCGCGTGGCCCACCTTGCCGACGGCTCGGAAGGGGGCACCAAGCTCGAGGACCAGATCGCCGCCAAGGAATCCGGGCTCGAATCGTACCTCGTCTACGACAAGCGCACCCGGGAAAACTTCGCCGAGTGGTTGCTGCCCCCAGGCCTCCCTTTCGAACAATACCGGGTCCAGGATTTTTCACCCCTTGCCGTGCCCGTCTTCGGCGCTCCGGCCTTCAAGAAAACCGCGAAGGGCCGCGAGGTCCGTTTTACCGGAACCGCCGCAACCGCGGAGGAGGGCGTTCTGGACGTGGTCAAAGTTTTTTCGTTGACTTCGTCATCCAACAACGGGCCGGTCATCGAAGTCAAGTGGGACGTAACGGCACGAGACAAGGCGGCCTCTTTCCGTTTCGTCTCGGAGTCGCTGTTTTGCCTGCTGGCGGGAAACGCTCCGGATCGCTATTTATCTTGGGGTACCCCCGGGGGAGACCCCGGGGAGGGTCGCGACATCCTCGCTTCGCGAGGGCAGATGCCGGGGGCATCCCGGATCGCGGTGACGGACGAGTGGCTGGGTTTTCGCGCCGAGGTTTCGGCTTCGGGGAGCTTGCCGCCCGCCGTGCTGTGGCGCGACGCGATCGAGACCGTCAGCCAGAGCGAGGGCGGTTACGAGAGGGTGTACCAGGGCACGGTGATCGCACCCGTCTGGGATGTGGAGCTGTCTCCCGGCGACTCGGCGGCCTTTGCGCTGCGGGTCGCGATGGAGGAGCGGGCCTTGGAAGAATGGAAGGGATGAGGAATGGTCAGCAAGCTGCTTAAGGTCACCCATGAGGCGGGCATTCATGCGCGCCCCGCGGCCGCCGTCGTGGAGACGTGCTCCCGCTTCAAGAGCTCGATCGCCCTGGTGAAGGGCGAGCTTCGGGCCAACGGCAAGAGCATCATGAACGTGATGCTGCTCGCCGCCGAATACGGCGCGGAGATCCTCGTGGAAGCGGACGGCCCCGACGAGCAGGCGGCGCTCGACGCCGTCGACAAGCTCTTCGCGGAGCACTTCCGGCAGGGTTAGGCCGTCTCGATGCCAATTGCCGGCGCGACCGATTCCCCGCGCTCCCGCACGGTGCTTGAGGGCGTGCCCGTTTCACCGGGCATCGCCATCGGCCCCGCGTGGCTGCTCCACCCCCGCAAGCGTGAGATTCCCAAGCGCAGCATCGCACCCGGGCAGGCCGAGGCCGAGGTCGCGCGCCTTCGTCGCGCCCTCGACGCCGCGGGCCGGCAGGTGCGCGCGCTGCGCGAGCGCATCGGCGGCGACGTCGGCGAGTACGAGGCGCGCATCTTCGACAGCCATGCGCTGATCCTGCGCGACGAGGAGATCCTCGCCGCGGCCGCGCGCGACATCCGCGACAACCTCCACAACGCCGAGCACGCCTTCCATCGCCAGATGAACGTGCTCGCCGACCGCTTCGACGCGGCCGCGGGCGGCTTCCTCAAGGAGCACCTCATCGACCTGCGCGACGTGGCCGCGCGCGTCATCGACATCCTCACGCTCGCCGACGGCGAGGCACCGCCCGAGCTGCGCCATCCCGTCGTGCTGCTCGCGCGCGCGCTGACGCCCTCCGGGCTTTCGCAGTTCGCGGCGGGAAACCTGCTCGGCCTCTGCCTCGAGACGGGCGGCAAGGCCTCGCACACGGCCATCCTCGCGCGCTCGCTCGGCATCCCCGCCGTCTCGGGCATCCCGTGGGCGGAGCTGTCGGCCCGCGCGGGAGGCGCGGTCATCGTGGACGGCGATGCCGGCCGCGTGATCCTCAATCCTTCGCTGCGCGACATCAAGGAGCATGAGCACCGGCGCTCCGTCCGCCTCGCGCGCGAGCGGGAGCTCGAGGGCCTGAGCGGCCTCGAGCCCGTCACGCGCGACGGCAAGCACGTGGCGCTCTCCGCCAACGTCGAGCGCCCGGGCGAGGCCGAGGCCGTGCTGCGCCACGGCGCGGGCGGCGTGGGTCTCTATCGTTCCGAATTCCTTTTCCTGGGCCGCGAGGACATGCCGGGCGAGGAGGAACAGTACCAGGCGTACAAGGCGCTCGCCGAGGCGCTCGCGCCGCGCCACGTCACCATCCGCACGCTGGACGCCGGGGGCGACAAGCAGATCCCGGGCCTGCAGGCGGACGACGAGCGCAACCCGCACATGGGCTGGCGCTCCATCCGCGTGAGCCTGCGCAACCCGGAGCCTTTCAAGGCGCAGCTCCGCGCCATCCTGCGCGCGGGCGCGGGCGGCAACGTGCGCCTCATGTTCCCGATGATCACCAACCTCCGCGAGTTCCGCGCCGCGCGCGCCTTCGCGGAGGAAGCGCGCGCCGAGCTCGCCGCTGCGGGCGTTCCGCACGCGGCCGACATCGAGACCGGTTGCATGATCGAGGTGCCATCCGCCGCGCTCTTGGCCGAGGACCTGGCGCGCGAGGCCGACTTCTTCAGCATCGGCACCAACGACCTCGCGCAGTTCACGCTGGCCGTCGACCGCGCCAACGAGCGCGTCTCCGACCTGCTCGAGCCGCACAGCCCCGCCGTTTTGCGCGAGATCCAGGGCGTGGTGCAGGCGGCGCGCGGGCAGGGCATTCCCGTCGCGATCTGCGGCGAGATGGCCGCAGATCCCGACCTGGCTTTATTGTTCGTCGGCATGGGCGTCGACGAATTGTCGATGAGCCCCGCGCAAGTTCCCGAGATCAAGCGCCTGATTCGGTCCGTGGGCTACGAAGAAGCCCGCCAGTGCGCGCGCGAAGTTTTGCGCCTCGGCACGGCCGAGGAAGTCCACGCGCTCGTGAAGGAGCGCTTCAAGGATGTTCTCGGGAGAGACGCGTAGGAAGTTGTTTTTATTTTGGTGTGGCCGCATTTCGGGGGATATCGTGAAGAAGATCGTTTCTGCATTCTCAATCGCCGCGTTTCTCGTCGCCGCCGCTCCCACCAAGCCGCGCGCCCAGATCCTCGAGGGCGCGCTCATCGGCGCCGCCATCGGCGCCACGGTGGGGGTGGTGATGACCCTGCTCAAGCCCAAGCCCGCGAAGGAGCCGAAGGTCGTGGAGCCGCCCATGTCGGCGCCCGTCGACACCGCGGCGGCCGTTCCCGCTCCGGCCAAGTAGCCTGCCTTAGCCGATCGGCGTCTTCGAGGCCTCGCCCGCGATTTCGCGGACGTAGCGCGGGACGCCGTAGCCGGGGACGCGCGCGCGCAGGGCGTCCATCAACGTCAGGCCTTCTTTCTCCGTCACCTCGAAGTCGTGCGCGCCGCGCACGCGGTCGAGCTGGTGGAGGTAGTAGGGGAGGATGCCCGCGTCGAGCAGGCGCAGCGACAGGGCCTCCAGCGCTTCCACGGAATCATTGACTCCACGCAGGAGCACCGACTGGTTCAGCAGGATCGCGCCCGCGGCGCGCAGCTTCGCCACGGCACCCTCAAGGCCGCTTGCGACTTCGTTCGCATGGTTCACATGCAGCACGATGTACAGGGGCTTCTTCGCGGCCGTTTCGGAGATGAGCGACAAGAGGCTCGCGTCCAAGCGCTCCGGCAGGACCACGGGAAGCCGCGTGTGCAGGCGGAGCCTGCGCACCCCCTGCAGCGAAGCCCCCCGGCCGAAGTGGAAGCGAAGCTTCGCGTCGGAGAGCGACAACGGATCCCCCCCTGAAAAAATCACTTCGTCGACATCGGGGTCCGCGCCCAGCCGGGCGTATACGGCGTCCCACTCCGGCGCCGAAAGCGCCTGGTCGGCGTACGGGTATTCGCGGCGGAAGCAGTAGCGGCAATGCACGGCGCATTGCCCGGTGGTGA
>DATAHJ010000053.1:0-5737 GCA_036263275.1 Fibrobacteria bacterium
AGCGAAGGATTCCCGTGAACGAGGCGACGCTCCACCGGACCGAGGACGGTGGAATCGTCGTCGGTGACGCGGGTGAGAAGCTCGGAGGGATCGGAAAGGGGCACGAACGAAAGTTACGAGTTACGAGTTACGAATCAAGGCTCGAACACGCCTCGTTCAACTCGTAATTCGTAACTCGTAACTGATTTTACAGACCCACGCCCACGCGGAAGGCGTAGAAGCGGTTCTCGACCTGACCGGTGTAGTAGCCACCTTCCTCGGCCCACGTGGCGGCTTCGATGTGGACGGCGCTGAACAGCGACAGGCCGGTTCCGGCGGTCCAATATCCGCCCTTGAAGCCGGCGCCCAGGCGCAGCGAGGCGACCCACCAGAGATCCTGCTCCACCTCGGCTCCCACGTTGACCTTGCTGAGGGGCTTGTAGTTGCGCTCGTCATTGAAGAGGTCCTCGAGGTCGAGGGCCACGTTCACCTTGCGGGCGAACATGCCGCCGGTCGACAGCAGCGGCGGGGTGACCACCGCGCCCGCGGTGAACTCGGGCGTGACGAACTCATGGTTCAGGTACATGCCGAAGTTCTGGAGCGAGGCGCCGAAGCGCAGCCAGGTGGTCTGCTGCCACAGGGCGCCCACGTCGACGGCGTGGCCCCACGAGCTGAAGTCGGAGAGGCCCGCGAGCTTTTCGGACAGGGTGTCGAGCACCTCGTCCCTCACCTCGTCGCCGCCGTCGGTGAAGCTCGACGCCGCGATCTGGTAGTCGTGCACGGTCTGCCGGTTCGCGAGGCGGTAGCCCGCGCCCACGGACAGGCGGTTGTTCAGGAAGGGATGCGCGGCGGCGGCCTGGAACACCGCGTCGAGCTCGATCGTCTTGATGCCGCCCTGGGGCAGGAGCACGCCCACGTCGGCGTACGGCGCGACGCGGGAGTCCGACCAGACGGCGGCGCCGTAGTCGTGCATGGCGAACTCGAGCCCGTTGAAGAAGCCGAGCTCGATGGGCTTGCGGTCGAACTGCGCCATGTCGTCGAACAAGGTGCTGTCGGAGCGCATCCCGTCGAGGCCGCCCTTCAGGCCCTTCTTGTGGTCCTTGAAGAAGCCGTAGAAGTCGTTGGCTTCTCCGATCGGCACGGCGCTTCCGATCAGGTTCACGCGGGCGTTGAGCCGGTTGCGCGGATAGGCCGCGAGGCCCGGGCGCGCCGAGGCGTTGCCCAGCGTGTTGATCAGGTCAAGGCCCGCGGGGTTGTAGTAGAGGGCGTCCTTGTCGTCCACCAGGGCGACGAAGGCATTGCCCATCGAAAGCGCGCGCAGCGAGCGCTGCTGCGGCCCGGAGGCCGCTTGCGCGCCGGCGGCCAGCAGCGACAGCGCGCCGACCAGGAGGGGGAGGGAGGTCTTCTTGTTCACGGCTCATCCTCCGTCTTGATGTTGCGCCAGCAGCCGCCGACGAAGTTCCTCGCCCGGTCAAGCTTCGCCGCATAGGCGCTGGGGAGCCTTCCGGCCTTCGGACCCGTCTTGTAGAGCTTGGTCAGCAGGGAGTCCTTCTGGACGTCGAGGCGGATCTTCATGTCCTCCGCCGAGGCGCCGTTCTTGATCTTCACCCAGGTGTTCTTGTTGAAGTCGGACAGGTTCTTCTCGGGCTGGCCGGCCTGCATCGTCGTGTCGAGGTAGTTGTACACGAAGCCCAGCACTCCGGGGCGCGCGGGGTAGATGTCGGCGCCGACCGGAGCCTCGAGGCTGTCATCGCCCGGGGGGAAGGGGAGGGGCGGATGGAGCGGATCCTTGTGGCCGTTGTTGTCGTTGTCGACGCCGTCGGGCTTGTCGGCCGGGATCACGCGCGCGTCCTCGTCCACGAAGCCGTCGCCGTCGTTGTCCTTCTCGTCCATGATCTCTTCGTCGACGCAGCCGTCGCCGTCGTTGTCGAGCTTGTCGCCGAACTGGTAGAACAGCACCGCGTCGCCCATGCTGGTGAGGAGGCTGTCGATCTTCTGGTTCGTCTCCTGCGAGGCGCCGCCACTGTCCTTGCCGGAAGAGGGCGGAGCGATCAGCTGGGAGAGCGTCGAGGTGTTCAGGAGGCCCGTCTGCATGCCCGCGATCAGCGCGTTGAGGTTCTGGGTCGTCGCGGTGTCGTTCTCCAGGTCGCTGGCGATGGCGCTGAGGCTGTCGATCTTGAAGCCCCCGCCGCCGTCTCCGCCGCTTCCGCCGCTGCCGAACTGCAGCTTCTTCATCAGCGCGTCGCGGGAGTCGATGGTGTCGTTCTGGTCAAGGTCGTAAAGGCGCGTCACGGTATACAGCAGCTCGAAGGCCGTGTAGTCCACGATCACGTTCTTGTACGGCATGCGGAAGTCGGTGAGCGGGAAGCGGCCCCGGCGGCGCGAGCTGCCGGCCACCGTGTCCTGCGCGGCCAGGTAGGACTGGATGAAGGCCCTGCGCGTGGCGAAGGCGGTGTCGTTCTCGGCCTCGGAAGAGGTGCTGTCGAGGGTGTAGCGCCACCAACGGGTGAGCGTGTCGCGCTCCGTGAGGATGCCCAGCACGCGACGCACCTTGCTCGCGGCCTGCATGCGCAGGGTCAGCAGGCCGTCGTCATGCTTCAGGAACGCGAAGACCTGGGGGGAGTCCACCGTGGCCTGCATGTCGTCGAAGATGCCGATGCGGTCCAGGTTGTAGAGGAACACGGCGGACTTCGCATAGCCGTAGTAGGCCATGGAGTTGTTGCTGTCCTGCGCGATGGCGCGCTCGAAGGCGGACATCGCCTTGGCGTACTGTCCGTCACGGAAGTACTGCTCGCCCACCATCCGCGGGTCGGCGGAGCCGGGATCGCCCTCGCCATCCGGATTGAAAATGTTGCAGCCCGTAACGGCAAGTAACGCCGCCAAGGCCGAGAAACGTATCCAGCTACCGAGTTTCATCCCAACCCCCGTATGACATCCTGTCACCCGAATTTGCGTTTCCGTCACTGTCGGCCCAAGTTTAAATAATTTGGCCCCATGACGGCTCCCCAAATTGCCGCGAGCGGCTCCGGGGCGGAAGAAACGTCCGCGTTGCTAACGGCGATCGAGGCGCTCAAGGCCGGCCTGGAATCCCTGGCTGTTACAGAAGAGTCCCAAGCCGTTATCGAGAGCCCCGAATATTACCCGCGCTTGACGGCCCTCCTGGCGCGCCTGGTCCCCCCGCTGCATGCCGCCTACGATGCCTGCGTGGCGCGAGTTTTGATAACGGAGGGCCGCAAGACGGCCTGTTCCAAGGCCTGCTCCGCATGCTGCAGCCATTTCGTGGCCAGCGTCGAACCCTTCGAGCTGCTGGCCCTGGACGCCGAGATCAAAAGGCGGCCCGACTACGCCGAAAAGATCGTGTCAAGTTTTCGCAAATCAACGGTTTACGACGGGTTGCTGGCGCGTGAACACGAGGCCGGGGTTCCCGACGAAGAAGCCGACGACCGCGCGACATATCGCTATTTCCTGAAAGGCCTTCCTTGCGCCTTCCTCGAAGCCGACGGCAGCTGCGGGGTGTACGACCAGCGCCCCATGGCCTGCCGGATGTTTTTCGCGGAGTCTTCCCCGCGCTTTTGCTCGGGGCAATACCTGGCTTCTCCGTGGAACCGCAATTTTCAGGTCGAGATGCCGCAGGAAGTCGAGGAGGCGTTGGCCCGTTGCTCGCGGCTTCTGGAGCATCTGGCCCTGCCCGACGGCCTGTTTCCCGGGCTCGTCGCCGTGAACGCGTTGTTCGGGCGTTACGAATCCAATTCAGATTCGGCGGCATCCTCACCGCCGAAGGGCTGACCGCTCCCGTCGCGACCATCCTGACCTCGCAATTCCCGCAAGGCCTTGCGCAACTCGGCCTCGCTGCGCCCAAGGCGCGCATGCAGGTCGTCGACCGCATCCTTCCAGGTCCCAAGCTCCCGCTCGAGGAAGGCGAGCTTGAACTCGAGGTCGCCCAAGCGATTCGCGAGGGGGTTTTCCCCGGCCTGCGCCGGGGCATGCTCCGCGTTTCCGGATTGTTCGGTATCGGAATGGGTCATGGACATTCGCGGGGGCAGGATCAGGCCTTCGAGGGCGCGTCGCCCATCTCCCGCCAACGTTTGCTCACGGGATGGTCGAGGTCCAAATGGTCGAGCACGCGCGCCAGCACGGTGTCCACGAGGTCGTCGATGGTTTCGGGCTTCAGGTAAAAGGCCGGATTGGGGGGGATCACCACGGCCCCGAGGTCGCAAAGGATCGCCTGGTTGCGCAGGTGCACCGCGTGCATGGGCGTCTCGCGCGGCAGCACGA
Source organism: Fibrobacteria bacterium (assembly GCA_036263275.1). Lineage (GTDB taxonomy): Bacteria > Fibrobacterota > Fibrobacteria > UBA11236 > UBA11236 > UBA11236. The sequence goes on from DATAHJ010000053.1 coordinate 4,255, forward strand.
TAAGGCGCCTTCTCTCCTTCAGCGTCGCGTCGGCCGCGCGCGTCAGGAGGTTGTCGCCGATGCCGTGCGCGAGCTTGCCCAGCGTGGCCATGCTGCACGGCGCGATCACCATGCCCTTGTGGCGGAAGGAGCCGCTGGCGATGGGGGAGAAGAGGTCGTCGTTGCGGTAGACCTTGTCGGCCTCGTCGAGCAGCGCCTTGTGCCCTTCGTAGGCCAGCACCTGCCGGCCCTGCTCGCTGGCGACCACGTGCACCGTCTCGCCCAGGTCGTGCAGGTGGCGAAGCAACCGGTGCGCATAGATCGCGCCCGAGGCTCCCGTGACGCCGAGGATGAAAGGTTCTTGTTGCATGCGCGGTCCTTTCTCCGTCACGAGGCTTTTCCGGAGAGCTTGCGGGCGACGATGATGTGGGCGATCCCGCCGTCCAGCGCGCGGATCTTCGTCTCCGCGAATCCCGCCTCGCGGCAAAGCATCGCGTATTCCTTCGCCGTCCGGAAGCGGCGCACCGAATTCACGAGGTACTCGTACGCCGTGCGCCGCGAGCCGAGCGCCGCGCCCACGAAGGGAATGAAAACCGGGGCGAGCGCGCCGTAGAAGAATCGCGCGAAGAGCCCGTCCGGGCGGAAGAATTCCAGCGTGACGAAGGTGCCTTTCGCGTTCAGCAGTTCCTGCACGGCGCGGATGCCCGCCGCGGTGTCATCGAGATTGCGCATGCCGAAGCCGCACAGCACGGCGTCGAAGGCGCCGGGCTTCAGGGGAGGGTGCAGGGCATCGAGCGCCACGGGCGGCGCGTCGAGCCCCTTGGCGAAGGAGCGCGCGAGCATCGGGATCGAGAAGTCGCCAATGATGCAACCGGCCTGAGGGTGCGCGCGGCGCAGCGCGGCGGCGAAGTCTCCCGTGCCCCCGCACAGGTCGAGCACGCGCGCCCCCTCGCTTAGGGGAGGGAGCATCGCCACGGCCGTGCGGCGCCAGGCGAGGTCGCGGCCCGCGCTGAGGAGATGGTTGAGCCGGTCGTAGCGGCCCGAGATCTCGTCGAACATGGTTTGCACCGCACGGGACATGTTGGGGAAAGGTAGAAGAGGAGAGGGGGTAAACTTGCAGGCGGTCCCTTCGAGGTTTGGGATTCTCCGGGGTAATTTCGTTGGAGGGTTTGGGTTCGGGATGAATGCGGGCCCTTCCCAAACCCAAACCGTCCAAAGAAAAGCCTTCAGCGAATCCCGACTCCGTGTTCCCATCCTTGAAATCCGGCCTCCGTGCGAATAAATTTACCGTCCTTGCCGCTTTAGCTCAGTTGGTAGAGCAGTGGACTGAAAATTCACGTGTCCCCAGTTCAATTCTGGGAGGCGGCACCATTTTTCGAACAAAGAAGCCGTTCGTCGTTCATTCGGCGCGCGGCTTTTTTGTTGCCGGTCCCGGTTGTTGGCTGCCGACTACCTGTTGTTCGCGTTTTGTCTGGCGGCCACCGGGCCGCCGTAACTCTCACCA
>DATAHJ010000054.1:0-4061 GCA_036263275.1 Fibrobacteria bacterium
AAATGGCCAAATTTCTGGAAATTCCCAAACTAACCGATCGCAATTTGCAATAGGTTCCCAAAAGCACCGGGACCCCCGCCATCTCCCCTGGGCCTTCACCGAGCATGGCGCCCTCATGGCGGGAACCATCCTTCGAAGCCCGCGGGCCGTTCAGATGAGCCTGTACATCGTCCGGGCGTTCGTGAAATTGCGGCAGATCGCCATGGAAAACGAGAACCTGTCGAGGAGAATGACCGAAGCGGAACACGCGCTCCGGGCACATGATGTCATCCTCACCGATATCTATGACAAGCTGGAGCCGCTACTGGAACCGGAAGCCGACCCTGCGCCCGAACCCCCGCCCCGACGAAAGTTTGGATTCGAGACTGGTCCCCCTACCGCAGCACCTTGAACGCGTGCATCCACTCGTTCCGCAGGAGCCCGGGGATGCACCACAGGATGCAGAGGGGCTCGATGGCGCGCGCCGCCTCCGCCCCGCCCATGTCTTCCGCGTCCCAGCCGAACTGGTCGAGGATTTCGGAGGCGGTCTTCTTCGCGTCCGCGTCGTTGCCGCAAAGGAACATCGACGGGCGCGTTCCACCGAAGTCCGGGTTCACCATGCGGCCGTTGCCGACCGAACTGAAGGCCTTCACGAAAAGCGTCGCGGGAAAGGCCCGCTGCAACCGCTCCATCAGGGAATCCTCGAGGGTGGTGAAGAACTTGAGCACCCCGCCGTCGGGCGGAGCCTCGGCGATGGGGTTGGTCGTGTCGAGCACGACCTTGCCCGCCAGGTTCTCGGCGCCCGCGAGGTTGAGGGCGTTCAGGGCCGCGCCGCCCTTCACCGCGAGCACCACGACCTCGCCGAAGGAGGCCGCTTCCACGAACGAGCCCAAGGCCGCCGCGGGATTCGCGGCCTTCCACTCCGCCAACTTGGACGCATCACGCGTCCCGACCGTGACCTGATGGCCGTGCCGGAGGAACCCGGCGGCCAGTGTCTTGGCCACCGCCCCTGAGCCGAGGATGCCGATTTTCATGAAAACCTCCGGACTGAAACCTGACGTCGTCCGAAGGTAAGCTACCAACCTGCGCTCATCGCGCCTTACGACGTCCCCAGGCCACGAAGGCCGACAGCACCGCCAGTACGAACGTCCAAGTCGCCGGGTTCTGGGCACCGGGCGTCAGGCCGAAGTACCGAACATGCAGCACCGTAACCACGAACATCTCCACCGCCAAGCCGACGGCAGCGTAGTACGTCCAGCGGTATCCCTTGCGCAAAAGGCCCGGCAGGATGAGGCCCAGGGCGCACACGATCTCGAAGACTCCGATCACATTCCAGACGCCGTGCGGAATCGCCTGGACGGACGGAACGTCCTTCGCCGCCGTGTCGTAGGCGAAGAACCGGAATGCCGAGCCCGCGATGGCTTGCAGGGCGATGACGATCTGCGCGAGCCATAAGACGATGTTCATGAGGACCTCCGGAATGGGGATGGGTGGAAAGGAAATAAAAAAGCCCCCCGCATCCGGGAGGCCTTTTCCCGTCCGTTTCCGGCGAATTACTTCGACATCGCCCATTCGGGCATGCGGATGATCTCGCCGCCCTTGAGGGCGGACTCGTGCGCCAGGATGCCGGTGCAAGTGATGTTCGCCGACTGCACCGCGTTCGGGAAAGGATCGCGGTTCTTGTCGAGCGCGTCGAGGATCTCGTGCACCAGGTGCGGGTGCGAGCCGCCATGGCCGCCGCCCTGCGTGAACGACAGGTGCGCGTGCTCGTCGTCGTACACGCCCTTGGTCGTGAAAGACTGGATCTCCTTCGGCAGGCGCGAGGCGAAGTCCGGGCACTTCTGGTACGAGGGGATTTCCTTCTCCGGCTTCTTGGCCGTGTGAATGACAAGCGGCTCGTCCTCGACCAGCGGCCACTCCACGGCCTGCTTGTCGCCGTACACGTCGATGCTCTCGCGATACTGGCGCGCCACGTCGAAGAGCGAGCGGATCACGCGCGCCGAAAGGTCGGAATCCTTGAACTTGAGGTGCGCCGTCTCCACGGCGAACTTCGAGCCGTAGATGGAATGCATTTCCTCACGAATCGTTCCCGAGCCGAAGCACGAGACGTACTCCACGTCCTTGCCGGCGAGGCCGACCATCGGGCCCACGCAGTGCGTGGCGTACCACATCGGCGGCAGGCCCGGCCAGTAGCCCGGCCAGCCATCCATGTCCTGCTGGTGCGAGGCCTGGAGATACTGAAGTTTCCCCAGTTCGCCCTTGTCGAGCTTCTCCTTCATGAACAGGTATTCGCGGGAGTACACCACGGTCTCGGCCATCGTGTACTTGAGGCCGGTCTTCTTGACCAGCTCCACGATTTCCTTGCACTCCTCGAGGGTCGTGGCCATCGGCACCGTGCAGGAGACGTTCTTGCCGGCCTTGAGGGCGGCGATCGACATCCAGCCGTGGTCGGGAATGGGGCTGTTGATATGGACGAGGTCGACGTTCGGGTCCTTGAGCAGGTCCTCGAAGGCGGTATAGCGCTTCTCGATCTTGAGGGCGTCCGCCAGCTCGTTCATCTTCTGCTCGTTGCGTTGGCAAACGGCGTACATGTTGGCCAGGGGATGCTTCTTGTAGATCGGGATGAACTCGGCGCCGAAACCCAGCCCGACGATCGCGACGTTGTACTGCTTCTGGCCCATGACCTATCCTCCAAATTTTTTGGAATGGGTCCGTAAACTAACAACTCCAATTGTCACTTTCCGCTTATTTAGTCAAAACCCGTCGTTTTATCCCCAACGTCTTGTCCCTGCTACCTTTGCCATATGCTCCGCATCGCTGAAATCTTCTACTCGCTGCAAGGCGAAGGCTTCCACGCCGGCACTCCGGCGATTTTCGTGCGGGGAGCCGGGTGCAACCTGGCCTGCGAGTTCTGCGACACCGATTTTTCCCTGCGCGAGCGCGTCGAACCCGAAGACATCGCCACCCGCATCGCGGAATTCCCGGCCAGGTTCGTGGTCTTCACGGGAGGGGAACCCACCATCCAGGCGGAGGGGTTTCGCAAGTTGGCGGGCATCCTTCGCGCCCGCGGGTATTACGTCACGATGGAAACGAACGGGTCGTCCGGTGACACTCTCGGGGTCGACTGGGTGACCGTGAGCCCCAAGCTTTCCCAGGGCGGAGAATGGAAGCTGCGCAAGGGCGACGAACTGAAGCTGGTCTACGAAGGGCAGGACCTCGGCTTCTTCGAGGATTCGGAGTTCGCGCACTATTTCCTGCAGCCCAAGGAGATTCGCACGGGTCAATTCGGGAAGGGCGAACGTGACGTGTCCGCGACGCGTGCGGAGCAGGACCGTACCATCGCGGCAACAATGGCCAACCCCCGGTGGAAGCTATCTTTCCAGCTTCACAAAGAGCTGGGTTTACGCTGAGAACTGCCCCCGTGTCCGTCGTCAAAACCACATCTCCCAAGACCAAACTCAACCGCACCGCCCTCGTCGTCTTCTCGGGCGGCCAGGATTCCACCACGTGCCTGCATTGGGCGCTCAAGACCTTCGAGTCGGTGGAGTGCGTGTTCTTCGAATACGGCCAGCGCCATGCGGCCGAGGAACTGGCCGCGCAAAACATCGCCTGGCGGCTCAAGGTGCCGCTGCGCCGCTTCAAGCTCGACTTCTTCCGCGAGATGGGCGGCAACGCTCTCACGGACTCGTCGATGACAATTTCCGCCGGGACAGGCGACCACGGGCTTCCGAACACTTTCGTCCCCGGTCGCAACCTGTTGTTCCTGACCCAGGCCGCGTCGTATGCCTACACGCGCGGCATCCGCGACGTCGTGACGGGCGTTTGCCAAACCGACTACAGCGGGTATCCCGATTGCCGCCATGACACCTTGCGCGCCCTGCAAAAAGCCCTGCATCTCGGCCTCGGCTGGCCCGAGCGCCGCGGCACGCTTCGCCTGCACGCGCCCCTGATGTTCCGCACCAAGGCCGAAAGCATCCGCCTCGCCGAAAAGTGGGGCGCGCTCGAATCTTTGGCCTTCAGCCACACCTGCTACGAGGGGAAATTCCCGCCCTGCGGGAATTGTCCGGCATGTGTTTTGCGAG
>DATAHJ010000055.1:0-4975 GCA_036263275.1 Fibrobacteria bacterium
GCGCGCGCGGGACGACGCCCTGCAGTTCGAGCGGCAGCCCGGCGTCTTCTCCCGCGGCGCGGCGATACTCGAGGGAAGGAATCAGGGTGAACGCATGCGGCAAGCGGCGATACACCAGCATCTGCGCGCTTTGCGCCTCGCTGCGGCTCGCGGACGATCCCGTCACCAGGCCTTGCCGCCAGCGCGAATCCAGCGTGCCGACCCACGCGCCTTCCCACACTTCGGACCACTCGTGACGATACTCACCGCGCGTTTCGGAATCGCGCTCGCGAAAGGCCTGCGTGCCCGCGCCCTTGGCGTATTCGCGGCGGTAGACGAGACTCGCGCTGCGGCCGCCATCGGGGTCCGCCCAGCGCGCCGAGGGCTCATAGCGCGCACGGCCCGATCGCACCGCGTCGATTTGCCTGTCGGTGAAGCGCGGCAGCGGCAAGGGATCGGAGGCGCTGTCCTGATGGTCGGTCTCGATGTCGAGCGAGAGATCGACGTCCGCCAGGATGCCGCCGCCGATGCCAAGGCCTGCGGGCCACTTCCCCGGCGACAGGTCGACGCGCAGGCTCCATTGCAGGTCCTGATATGGCTGCTGGCCCAGCGTCGTGTCGCGGGCAAGCCCGGCGAGCACGTAGTCTCCCCCGGTTTCCACGCGGTAATAGTCGTTGAGCAAGGAGTCGTAGGCATAGTCTCCGCGCCCGGCGGCCACCTTCTCGTACGATTCGATGAGCGGCGTCTCCGCCGTGCGCGCGGCGCGATAGTGCATGTTCGCGCCGTAACCATGGAGGTAATCGGAAACGCTGAGGTTCGCCTCGGCCTGGTCGTAGGTCGCGTTCTGGGCCTCCAGCGCGCGATCGCCATTCACATCCGGTAGCCAGACCCGCTGGCGCCGACGGGCGGCATACACGTCGCCGGTGACGGGCCCCCACCCCAAAAGGCGGAGCCGCTGGGCCAGCCCGATGTCGATCAACGAATCCTGCGGCGACACTTCATTTCCCTCGTAGTTGGAACGGCCATACAGCGCATCGACTTCGGGACTCCAGGTCCAACGGTCGAATAACGCGGGGCTTTCCACGGCGAGGCGCGGCTGCCAAAGTTCCGAACGGGCGGTCACGCCCGCCGCGCGATCCGTGGTCCAGTCATCGCGCGTGGCTTCGAAGCGCGGCAGCCAACCGTTCCAGTTCCATTCAGCCGATGCCCTCTGGCGGTCGTTGTCGCGGCGCAGGGGATCCTTCGCCCGCTTCGACTCCGCCGCGAGCTCGACGCGGCTCGCGCCTTTCTCCCACTTCGTGAACGCTTCGCCGCGCAGCGAAGTCGCGGCGGGACCGGAAGCCGCAGCCGTGTCCACGGTGTCGCGCAAGTGCCCCGCCGCATACCCCGCGCCGCCGCCCAGCGACCAACCCGTGAAAGGTTCGAGGGAAAGCCGCAATCGGTTCGCATCGAAGTCACGCTCGCCCACGGAGGCGTCAAGATTCCAGATGTCACGGAAGCCGCGCGGCTCCACGATCTGCCCGAATGCCGCATAGTCGCGCGAGCGGTGCTCGTGCTCCGGCTCCACGATCACGCGCGAGACGCCGCCCTTGTCGAGCGGCGCGCCGAAGCGGTGCGTGCCGGAGTAACGCGTCGACCAGCCGAGGTTGTCGTCGTCGTCACGCGAGGAGTACAGGTTGCGGTCCAGCAAACTTCCCAGTACGGAAAACGAAGCATGCCCCGCCTCGCCCCCTTCCCACTCGCCGGTGAAAACCGTGGCGGCACGCCGCCCGGGCATGTCGACGCGGTTCCCCAGCGAATCCGTCACCGGAAGATCGCCGGCCGCGCTGTAGCTCGCGAGCGTGGCCGCGTCGGGAGTGCCCGTGGCCGGGTTTCGTTCGTCCTCCGCCTCCTGGATGGCGCGCACGCCGAATCGAAATGCCCCGATCGTATCCGCGGCTTCCCCGGCAAAAACGATGCGCGGGTAGGTGTCCTCGACGTACTGGAACTCGACGGTGAAGAGGTTTTCACCCGTGACGGAAACACCCGAAAGAAAATCGACGCGGCCCTGCGCGTAGTCGATGGCGTAGTCCACCCCGCGCTGGAGCGCCACGCCGTTGCGCCGGATCCTCTCCGTGCCCGCGAGCACGGTGATGAAGGTGCGCCCGTCCTTCCCGCGCAGGTAATAGCCGCGCTGCTTCCCGTCGGCGCCGCGCAAGGTGTCGGAGCGGAACAGGCCCTTGCTGCGGGCGAAGGCCACGGAGCCCGAGTATCCGTTCTGCCCGTAGCGCAGGCGCGCGCCCTCCGCCTGGATCGAATACAGGTCCTCGCCCTCGCGGCCGTGCCGCAGGAAGTAGTCGCCCAGCAGGTATTCGTACTGTCGCCCGTAGACGCGCAGGTACTTCACGTCCACCTCGCGCAGCGTGGTCGTATTGCCCTCGGGCTGCACGGGTGTGTTCTGGTCCGAGAGCGTGCCTTCGATCCATACATTGTCGGCGATCTGTCCGTTCACGTTGAGGAAGAGCGCCGCGTCCACGCCCAGCGCCCCGCCGCCGCCCGCCGTCACGGCGACGGACTTGCTGCCCGACAGGGCAAGCTCATACCCCCCCGTATCGGATGTCACGGATGCTGCGGCTTCTCCCGGCAAACCGCCGGGCTTCGGCAGGGCGGAATCTCCCGCCCCCGTCGTCGCACGCAATACGGGCACGCGCTCCGGCGCGTAAAGGCGTTGACGAGGCTCAGGGAGCACGGGCGAGACGTAACGCGTCACGCAGAGGGTGTCGCGTACGCCGGAAGCCGCAGCGGCCGGAAACACGAAGGCCGTGTCGCCCGAAATGCGATACCCTGCACCTTCCGAAAGCGGCTGTCCCGCGCGCGAGAATCGCACGGGCAAGCCGCGCGTGTCGATCTTCAACGTGTCGCGGGAAGGGACGGAGCAGGTCCGACGCGCGACATATCCCGGGACGGATGCCGGAAGCGCCGGATCGGAGGCGGCCCACGCCGTCGTCAAACAGATCGCGGCAAGCCCTGCCAGCGCCGCGCGGGAGCAGAACCGGTTCACGGCGCTTCGGGCGGCGCGGACAGGGGCAGCCACCGCCGCTGGGCGGGAAGGAACCGGAACAGCTTCGAGCCGCTATCCGCGCGGCCCTCGAGGATCCACTCGCGCGCTTCGCCATTCCATTTTGCCGCCATGAAAGGTCCGGGGATGCCGCCACGGACATCACTCGCTTCCGAAGCCGCGGCGCGATGCGCCGGCACGCGGTTCAAGGCGCCGTCGAACCGCAGCGGGGCTCCGTCCGCACCCCGGCAGAACAATTCTTCCGAACCCGGAGGCTGCGCGCAGGACCGCAACCCGGCGGGCAGCTTCACGCGCCCGCGCGAAACCCATTGCGTCGTGCCCGCGCCCGAGGTCTGCCGGTCGGCGAACTGCCAACCCTCCCCCGCCGCGTAATCGACGAAGGTGAACGCCCCGTCCGCGCCCCGAAACACCGCCGTGCGCCCGGCTGCAAACGGCGTGAACGCCTCCGGCAGCGGAAAAGTCGACAGCAACGCCGCGCCCTCGTCATACAGGCACAACCGCGCCGAGGCCGCGTCCACCAGCAGGAAATAACCGCGCTGCGCCCACACCGCCTGCACCGGACGAAACGCGCCCGCAGGTGCCGCGAGTTTCAGCCATGACGATGTCGGAATCGCGACCGAAGAACTATCCGACGAAGACAACGCGGGAGAGGTGGGGGTTACGGCGGGCGTGCCGCCCGCCCAAGCCTCCGGACTCCCCGCGATCTTCGCATGCCGCAGGGTGCCGAGCTGGAAGACACGGAATCCATCCCCGACCGGAAGCACCGCGTCGACCGCGCCCGCTGACGACAAAGAGGCGGGGGACGACGCCAAGGAAGAAGAAGCGGAAGACGCGCAGCCTGCGAGCAGCATCACCCCCAAAAGCGCCAAGAAGCGGAGCGCGGAGCGCGCAAACCCTTGCGCCGAGTTTCCCGTGACGGCCGTCACGATTGGCCAAAGCGTGGCAAACAAGCCGCTCGCGCGGCGGGCACGGGCATTGCATTGGAGGCCCGTCATGGAACCCGCCTCCCTACGATCCGAAATCAGCCCGGACATCTTTCGGGAGCGCCTCCGCGAGCTGTGCCAGCGCCATCACGGGCTCGTGCGGCGGGCGTGCAACCGATATGTACAAAACCCCGACGATGCGGATGATCTCGCGCAGGAAGTGCTGCTCAAGGCCGCCCGCGCCTGGGGCGGGTTCCAGGGCGACTGCGCCGCGCCCACATGGCTCTACCGCGTGGCCGCGAACCACTGCGCCGACCATTTGCGCCGCCAGCGGCGGCGCCTCGGCCTCCTTCGTCTCCATGCCGCCGAAATGGCGGCCGAAGGGAGTCCTGAAGGACTCTCCGAGGGAGGCGAAGAGAGCGAGGCGGCCGCGCTCCGGCGTGTGCTCGACGCATTGCGCGGCCGCCTTGCCGGCGCGGACCGTCACATTGCCTACTTGCGCTTCGAAGTGGGCCTTCGCCAGCGGCCCATCGCCCTCGCGACCGGCCTCACCCGCGCCGGCGTCGCCGGGCGCCTGCGCAAGATCCGCGACCGCGCGGAGCGGCTGTACCGCGAGGAGATGGCGAAGATGGGTTAGATCTTGACCTTCTTCGCCTTCTTCCAGTCTACGGAATCGCGCAGGGCCCAGGTCTCCACGTTGCGCGCGGTCTCGCCGGGCTTGACCGTGCGCTCCGCCCCCATGCTCTCCATCTCGGTCATGAAGTTTCCGGGGCCGTTGTAGAAGGCCAGGTTGCAGTTCATGGGGTACCGCCCGTCGCGCTCCCACGGAGAATGCTTCAGGAAGGAGACCTTCTCGACCGCATCCGTCATGCCGATTAGCCCTTGCGGGGCCTGGATCATGCGCTTGGTCTCGCGCCCGCCGGGCGTGAAGATCAGGTTGTCCTCCGTGAACGCCACGGCCGTGTCGTTCACCGGGGCGCCATGGCCGCCCCACGCCTTCGGGATGACGATGGCG
>DATAHJ010000056.1:0-8372 GCA_036263275.1 Fibrobacteria bacterium
GTAATCCGCGGGGTTGGCGTATCCGGGGGGCGGAGTCAAGGGGTCGTCGAAGTAGATGCGCGCCCAATAGGCGCCCGCGTTCGTGCCCACGTAGAGCGTGTCGTCGTGACGGAGCAGCGAAAGGACCTGCACGTCGATGTCGTTGCCGAAGCGGGTGATGTTGAGTTGCGAGATTCCGTTGCGCGTGTCGAAAATCGAGAGGCCCTTGGCGAAGCCAAGATACAGGTAAGGCCCGGCGGACAGCATGGCCCGGTCGCTCATCCCCCACGACTGGGCGGCGAAGGAGCGGCTGCGCGTCTCCCAACGCGAGCCGTTGCCCTTGGGAAGGGCGTAGACGTAGCCGCTGCGGGATCCGGCCCAAAGCACGCCCGAACTGTCGGTGGCGAATCCCACGATCCAAGGGTCGGCCAAGCCGTCCAGGTTTCCGTAGTCGCGAATCGCGAGGGTCGCCGGATCGATCCTGCGGATGCCGCCCTGTGATCCGGCATATACGTAGCCGTTCCGGGTGGTCATCGCGTTGACGCGGCTATTGTCCAGGTAGCTGTGCCACTGCCCCACATAGGCGGTCGAGGCCAAGGGCAGGAAAACCGTGAACAGTGCGCCGGCGGCGAGGCCGCGCGCCAAGGCGCGCCCTGAAAATCTTGCGAAAGACATACGCCGCACAATCTACGAAGTCCGGGGACGGGGGGGAACCCGATCCCGCATGGCCTCCATAAATTTGGCCGCCAAAATAACCCGCTCGCCCACGCGCAGCAGGTGTTGGGGGCGGTGAGGGTCCCCCTCGAGCTTGATCCAGTCTTTTTCGGAGCACAGGAAGCGATCCACTCCCGCGCGGGCGGCTTGGCGCAATGCGCGCTCCAGATTGGGCAAGCCATGGTCCGGACCCGCGCTCCACCCGACGATGCGTGCGCCCGCCTCCCGTGCGGCCTGCACGAAGGCCTCCGGGTTTCCCAATCCGCAGAGCGCCCAATAGGCCTTTTCGGGTTCCCACTCGGGCGAAAGAACGGGCTTTCGAATGAAATCCTCTCCTGCGGGCAACACGTGGTCGATCTGCCGAAGGAAGGAGGCGGCTAGGCGATAGGGCCCCGCGGGCAAGAGGTCCGTCCATCCCGGGTTTTCGCCCGGGCGAACCAGCGCGATTCGATATGCGCCGCGAAGGCGCGTATCCATCAGGCCGTCATCCGACAGCAGGATGTCGAATTCTCCCGTGCGCCCCAATAACTTCCACGCCTTCTCTCGGTCGCGCGTCGCGAAGACGCGGGATCGCCCTTCGCGTGCCAGCAGCACGGCCTCGTCGGAAGAATCACGCCAGTCCGAATCCGGCGCGACTTCGTGCGCGACCGTCCCGCTTCTGTTCCCATGGATTCCATAGGCGAGTATTCCCACCTTCAGGCCGTCCTCGCGCAAGGCCCGCGCAAGCGCCAGCGTCACGGCCGTCTTTCCCGCGCCGCCGGCGCGCAGGCTTCCGATCACGATGAGCGGCGGCAGGCCCGCGCGATCTCGAAGGCGCGGCCGGAGCCAAAGGGCGCGGTGCGCCGCCGTCACGGCCCCATAGGTCAGCGAGAGCGGCGCCAGCAGCGCCTTGCGGGGGAGGGAAGGCCGTTCAGGAAACCGCATGGCCGGAGAATGTAGCTTGGGAGCGATTCAACAACGTACCTTTGCACGCATGTCCGTTCTCGCTCCCGGCGTGGAGACCCGACTCATCGCGTGGCAGTTGCTGCTGGAGCAGGAGGCGGAAGGCGCGTTCCTCAAGGATTTGTTTCCTTCGCGGCTCGCGGGGATGCGCGATGACGACGCGGCCCTTGCGCGCACGATCTGCCTCGGCGTCATCCGCCGCAAGCGGCTGCTCGACCACAACCTCGAACAGCACGCGCGGCGCGGCATCCGCGACCCGCGCCTGCGCATGCTGCTGCGCGTGGGCGCGCAACAGATGCTTTTTCTCACCGGCATCCCCGCCTTCGCCGCCGTGAACACGGCGGTCGAGATCGCCAAGAGCGAATTCGGCAAGCCCGAGGCGGGCTTCGTGAACGCGGTGCTCAAGTCGGTGGCCCGCGACGGCCTGCTCGAGCCCACCGGCAACGACTTCGCGTCCCTGGCCGTGCGTCACTCCCACCCCGAGGCGCTGGTGCGCCGCTGGGGCCGTGCGCTCAAGCCCGTGGCGCTCGAGGCGGCCCTGCGGCGCAACAACGAGGAAGCGCCGCTGTGGATCCGCGTCAATCCGCGCCGCGCCGACGCGGACATGCTTGTCGCCGCCTTGGGCGAGGAAGGCATCCGGCTCGAGCCGCATCCCGACGCGCCGCTTTTCTTCCGCGTCGCCGAGGGCGCGGGCGAAGCGCTTCGGAGCCGGGCCTTCGCGGAAGGACGCTTCTCGGTGCAGGATCCCGTGGCGCACTGGGTGATCTCGCTGCTCGACTGGAGCCCCGGGCTTTCATTGCTCGATGCATGCTCCGCGCCCGGCGGCAAGGCGGCATTGGCGCTGGAGCTCGCCGCCCACGATGCGCGGGAAGGGGCCGACATTTCTTCCGCCCGCATCGTCTGCGGCGATGCGTCCTTTCGCCGCCTGCGCCGCATCGCCGACGCGCGCGTCCGCCTCGGACACTTGGAACTCGAGCCGGTGACCATGGATCTCGCGCGCCCGCCCTTCGGCGCAGCCGTCCGGTTCGACCGCATCCTGCTGGACGCGCCTTGCAGCAACCTCGGCGTGCTGCGCCGTCGTCCCGAGGCCCGCTGGAGCTGGACGACCGAGAAGATCGCGTCCCTCGCGTCGCGCCAGGCGGAATTGCTGGAATCCGCTTCCGCCTTGCTCAAGCGTGGCGGGCGATTGGTGTATGCGACCTGCAGCGCCGAAGCCGAGGAAACGGTGGACGTCGTGAGCGGCTTCCTGGCGAAGCACCCGGAATTCCGGGCCGTAGACGCCGGAAGCCTCGTTCCCGGCGAACTTTGTCGCGAAGGGTTCCTTCGCGTATGGCCTGGAGAGACGGAGTACGACGGTTTCTTCGCGGCCGCGCTGGAACTTCGAGGGTGACGGAGGAATGGACCTGATGGACAATCTGGACTAAATGGACGGCACACCATTCATGGTGTCCATGCCGTCCATTTAGTCCAGATTGTCCATCATCCTTCGCCCCCTAAATCTTCAGTTTCCCCTCGACGCCGAACATCATGAACAGTCCGAGCCCGCGCGTGACGACGGGCTCGAGATCTCCCGATTCGTCGGTGCGCGTCCAGCCGCGCCGGCGTTCGTTGCGCCCGCCCAGCCATCCGCCGATGCCGTCATTGTAGTTCGCGAAGATGTTGGTGGCCTCGAAGAAGAAGCGCACCGACTCCACCGGCCGCCAGCGGCTCTTGAGGTCGATGTTGATGCGCGCGTCGAGGCGCTGCCGCGAGATCGACGGGTTCGAGGAGTTCCGGTAGATGGCGCGCTCGCCGGTGGCATAGCCTTGTCCCGTGGGCTCATCCGTCCAGGTCCACAACCCGCGGTATTCGTAGAGCGGGGCGTCGTTCTGCACGCCGTAGGTGACGATGAAGCTCAGGAGCGAATCGTCGCGCGGAAGGATGCGCATGTTGGTGACGAGGTCGAGGGTGCGGTTCGATTCCCACGGCAGCGTGCCGCCGTCGCTCAGGGCGTATTCGCCCTGGATCACGGAGGCGTTCACCCCGGCGCCCAGGTGGTGGCCGGGCAGGTAATTCAGCGTGAGGTTCACGCCCTTCACCAGCGCGCTCTTGGCCTCGCGCGTTTCGTCGTAGTTCCAGTACACCTCGGGATCGGGCAGGGCGGGATTGTCGTACCACCGCGCATAGCCGCTCCACGCATAGCGCAGGGGCTCGAACAGGAACCCGTTGCCGCCCAGCTTGGCCTCGACGCTGGGCGTCATGCGCGCGGCCAGCGCGTTGCGCCCTTGGGGTTCGATGTCCGTGGATTGCCGCAACGCGACCTCGCCGTACATGCTGTGATCCTCGCCGAGCGGGTGCGTGTAGCGCACCGAGGCGATGGGTCCCACCGGCAGCAGGCCTTTTCTCTGGCCGCTCGAATACCATCCCGGCCGGCCGGGAATGTTGGCCCCGTTCGCGCTGTCGGGAACGTAGGTGCAATCCTCGCAAGTGCCGTCCTCGTGCGCCACCGCCGCGCCGATCGAGCCTTCCACGCTGCGGGCCTTGCCCAGGTTCCAGCGCAGGCGATAGGTCACGTTCGCGAGGTTGATGCCATGCTCCAAGACGTTGGAAGCCCGGTCGATGGTGCTGTCCCGGCTTCCGCTGCCGTTCGGGACGAAGTCCAGGTAGTGCCGGGTTTGCGTCAGGTGCTCGAGTTCCATTCCGTAGGAGGGCGTCGCGCCGAAGGTTTTTCCGAGGGACGTCCATTGCAGGGTGAGGATGAAGTCGCGGTCGAGTCGACGGTTGTTTCCGAGGAGATAATCCACGTCGTTTCCGGGAAGCCCGCCGTTCGGATACCAGCGGGGGGCGTCTTCCGAGGGCATGGGCTGGCTGCTGAAGATCGGCTCGGTCGTGTCGCGGTAGGCGTCCTTGTAATTGCGGCTCAGGAACGAGAAGCCCCATTCCAGTTCGCCGCTTTCCTTGGGGCTGACGGATTCGAGTGAATACAGCCACGCGCCCTGAAAGCCTTCAACCAGCTTTTGCGCCTTGGGATTGTCGGCCACGGTGGCCTTGTCCTCGAGCACCTCGTAGTTGTCCTCGAGCACGATCAGGGTGTGGCGGGTGAAGGCGCCCGAGCTGTCGCGCTTGAAGGTGCTGAAGAACACGTCGAGGGCGCTGAACTTGAGCGGGTCGCTCACGCCGCACTTCTCGTTGGCCGGGCATCCTCCCGGGATGCGGCTGTCGACCGGCGCCGTGTAGAACTGCCGCCCCAGCGCGCCGAGCGCGTTGGGGCTGAGGTAGCGCGCGCTGAAGAGGTTGGTGCGGCCACCCCAGTACGTCGAGAGGTTCAGCTCGCGGTTGGTGGAGCCCAGCACCACGTCGCCGCGGATGTTCTCCGGGTCCCCGTCCTGCAGGTCGTAGACCAGCGCGGAGGCGTTGCCCTGGTTGACGGGTCCCTTCGCCGGGTTGTCGGCCAGCGTCACGGACTTGAGCAGGCGCGGGTTCAGCACGCTCTGGTTGCCGGGAAAGCCGAACTCCAGGTGGCGAAGGCTGGGCACGCGGCTGCGGCCCAGGTAGTGCGTCACGTCGCGCGTGCGCGAGCCGTACACCGAGATGTCGCCCGTGAATTCGTTCATGCCGGCCACGCCGTGCATCTGCCGCAGGTGGTCGTTCAGGTCCATGCGCATGCCCTGCAGCGACTCCAGTTCTTCAATGCTTTGGGCCTGTCCGGGGTCGAGGGGGCGGCGGGGCGCGTAGGCCGTCACTTCGCCCAGTTCCTGCACCGAGGATTCCATCAGGATGTCCACGTCGACGAGGTTGGCGTAGTCGCCGAGGTTCACCTCGAGCTCGCGGAATCCATCCCGCTTGAAGATCAGCTTCGCGCGGCGGTTGTTCACCGTCACCTCGAAGCGTCCGCTGGCCTGGCTCGTTCCCAGCTTGCGCCCGTCGGGCGTGAAGATCTCCGCGCCGCCGACGGCTTCACCGCGCACGTCGTCGGTCACGGTGCCGACGAACTCGTAGGTTTGCGCCACGGCGGGGACCGCCAGCGCGAAGAACGCGGCGAAGAGCGGCAGGGCGCGGCGCAAGGCCGTCGGAAAAAAGCGGGGAACGAAGGAATCCAAGCGGGTCTCCGGGAACGCGGGAACGTCGGGAAATTACAAAGTGGGGGGGCCGGGATGGGGCTGAACCCCTGTCCGTGGCCTGTCGATGGGGTATCTTTCCCCCTCCAAGGAGAGATTCATGCTGGACCCGAAGCTTTACCGCGAAAATCCCGAAATCGTCCGTGAAGGCCTGCGTCGTCGGGGAGCTTCCTTCGACCTCGACGCGCTCCTGGGCTTCGACGCGGAGCGCCGGGCGCTCGGAACCGAACTCGACGGGCTCAAGGCCGAGCGCAACGCGGCTTCCGAGGCCATCGCGCGCCTCAAACGCGAAGGCGGCGACGCCTCCGCGGCCATCGAGAAGACCCGCGTGACGGGCGACCGCATCAAGGAACTGCAGGCCAAGCACGACGCGGTCGAGGAGAAGGCCCGCCAGCTGGCGCTGCTTTGCCCCAACCTTCCCGACGCTTCCGTGCCCGACGGCAAGAGCTCGGCCGATAACAAGGTTGCCGCTTCGTGGGGCGCTCCCGACCAGGCGAACTCCGTTCCCGACCACATGGAGATCGGCAAGCGGCTCAAGCTGTTCGACTTCGAGCGCGGGGCCAAGATTTCCGGCAGCGGATTCCCGATCTACACCGGCGCGGGCGCCCGGCTCGAGCGCGCGCTGATCAACTTCTTCCTCGACACGCACGTGACGCGCTTCGGCTTCACCGAGGTCTCGCCGCCCTACCTGGTGTCCCGCAATACCATGGTCGGGACGGGCCAGCTCCCGAAGTTCGAGGAAGACATGTACCGCTGCGACGGCGAGGGCGGAGATCGCGCGCGCGACCAGTTTCTGGTTCCCACCGCCGAGGTGCCCGTCACCAACATGCACGCCGACGAAGTGCTCGACGCCGCGTCGCTGCCACTGTCGTATTGCGCGTACACCGCGTGCTTCCGCCGCGAGGCCGGTTCGTGGGGCGCGGACACGCGCGGCTTCCTGCGCCTGCACCAGTTCAACAAGGTGGAGATGGTCAAGTTCGCGCACCCCGAGAAATCGTGGGACGAGCTGGAAGCTTTGCGTTCCCACGCCGAAGAGCTGCTGAGGATGCTTGAGCTCCCCTATCGCGTGCTTGAGCTTTGCGCGGGCGACATGGGCTTCGGCGCGGCCAAGTGCTACGACCTGGAGGTGTGGGCGCCCGCCGAGAAGCGCTGGCTCGAGGTTTCCTCGTGTTCCAACTTCCTCGACTTCCAGGCGCGCCGCGCCAACATCCGTTTCAAGGAGGCCGGCAAGACGCGCCTCCTGCACACGTTGAATGGCTCCGGGTTGGCGACGCCGCGCGTGCTGGTCGCCCTGCTCGAGACCCATTGGACCGGAAACGGCGTGCGGATTCCCGCGGCGCTGCGCCCGTGGATGGGCGGCCTGGAGGAGATCGTCGCGGCATGAACGCCCAGGTGCTTTGGCTCGATGCCGAGGCCGATTTCCTCGGGGCGCACGTGCGCTTCCTGGAGAAGCACGGCTATTCGGTGGAGCGTTGCACGACGCTGGCGACGGCCCTTGACCGGCTTGCCGGTTGTCCGTGGGAGATCGTGCTCCTCGACGAGCAGACGCTCGGCAAGGAAGGCGCTTCCACCTTGCACCGCGTGCGCGGCGCCTGCCCCGCCCGCGTGTCGCTCCTGCTCGTGACCCGCGCCGACGAGGAGCGCGCCGCGGCGTCGGAACGCGGCCGCGAGGTCGACGGCTTCGTGGGCAAGCCCGTCAATCCGACGCAGCTGCTCGCCGCCTGCCGCGCGGCGATCCTGGCCAAGGCCGACCGCACGGATCCTGCGACCGCCTCGTACGTGCGCGCGCGCCAGGAGATCCGCTCCGGGCTCCTCGCGTCGCCCTCCCCGGCGAACTGGGAGAAGATTCATTTCCAGATCAGCAAGTGGGACGTGTCGCTCGACGCGTCGCCCGCGCCGGCGCTGCACGACACCCACATGCGGCACCGTCGCGAACTGGGGCGCGCCTTCCTCCACTACGTGCAGGACCATTATCCCGCGTGGGTGGGGCGGCAGGGCGGAAATCCCGACCTCCACACGCGCACGGTACGCCGCAAGCTGCTGCCCGTGCTCCAGCGCCGCGCGCCCGCGGCGCTCCTGATGCTCTCGGGCCTTCGCTTCGACCAGTGGATCGTGCTGCGCGAGCGCATCGAGTCGATGTTCAAGGTGGAGAATTCCGCCGCGTGGGCGCTTTTGCCCACGGAGGCCGATTTCTGTCGTGCCGCGCTCTTCGCGGGCGAACTGCCCCGCGAAGTCTCGCTCGACCAACCGCAGCTTTGGGCGCGGCTGGAGGCCGCGCGCGCGGCGCACGCCGCGGGTCGGCGCGAGGGCGGCGCGGAAGCGGTGGCCTGCCTGCGCGAGCTCTTGCGCATCCAGTTGCGCAAGCTCGGCACGGGCGTCGAAGATCCCCGCTTCCTGTATGCCGACGACGCGGACTCGTGCCGAGCCTTGGCGCCCGCCTTGGCGGCGCACGCCGACGCCCCGCTGGTGGCCCTCGTCGTCGAGTTTCTCGACCTGCTCCGGTTCCCGGAAGGGACGATCCCTTCGCCCGACTCCGCGCCCGGCGAGGCGGAAGCGCGCGCCGCGGCGCTCGAGGCCTTCCGTGCCGGCGGGGTGGAGGATGCCTTGCGCGTGCTCGCGGCGCAAGGCCGCACCGTCATA
>DATAHJ010000057.1:0-2626 GCA_036263275.1 Fibrobacteria bacterium
AGTTGGATGGCGCGAACCTCAAGCTGTCGCGCCTCTATTTGTTCTACCACAACACCTCGCGCTCCCCGATCCTCTCGGTGCACCTCTACGCGGGCGCGAAGCTGATCCAGGCCTTCGACGACCTCGGCTTCTACGGCGAGCACGCCTCGCGCCCGGACAACTTCAACACCTTCCGGCTCGACAAGCCGGTCGAGCTGAGGCACGGCCTGGGCATTTCGGTGAACGTGTCCTTCCCGGCGGACGCGAGCGAGAAGCCCCCGCGCTGGATCCTGTTCACCTCGGCGACGGCGGAATTCCGGGCCTGACGCGAACCCGGGTGCAAAATCCCGCCCGGAATTCGTGCAGGGGCGAATGAGATTCGCTCCTGCCCAACAAAAAACCCCGCCACGAATGCCGTGGCGGGGTTTTTTGTTGGGGCCATCGCCAGATCTTTAGGTTCCCGTCTCTCCGCGGGCCATGATGACCTTGCCGGTGCGCACGACCTCGGCGATGCCGTACTTGTCGAGCATCATCTCGGCCGCGTCGAGCTTGTCGGTCCCGCCCGTGAGCTGGAGCATCAGCGTGTTCTCGGAGAGGTCGACGGTCTGGGCCTTGAAATGCTCGGCGATCTGCAGGATCTCCGAGCGCTTCTCGGGCGCGCAGCGCACCTTGATCAGCGCCAGCTCCTTCTCCACCACCGTCTCGCCGGTATGGTCCTTGGCGTGCAGCACGTCGATCAGCTTGTTCAGCTGCTTGAGGATCTGCTCCAGCGTCTTGGGCTCGCCCGAGGCCACGATGTTCATCCGGGCGTACTTCCCGTTGTGCGCGGGCGAGACCACCAGGCTGTCGATGTTATAGCCGCGCCGCGAGAACACCAGGGCGATGCGGATGAGCACGCCCGGCTTGTTGTTCACCAGCAGGCTGATGCTGTGCTGGCTTCCCCGCGCCTCGGCCGCGCGATAGGCCTTGCCCTCGGTCATGGCAGCGCTTTTTCCGTTCACCGTTCCGTTGATCATCGTCGTTCCCCGTTTCCTCAAGTTCTACGAATGCTTCGAGTGGCCCGCCCCGCCGGGGATCAGGTGCTTCCCACCGGCTTTTCCATCTTGTGGCGCGGCGGCTCCAGCACCATCTCCTCGTAGCTCGCGCCGGCGGGGATCATGGGGAACACGTTGTCCTCCTTCTCCACCTCGGCCTCGATGATGCAAGGACCGTCATTATAGGCGAGCGCCTTTTCCAGCACGCGGCCGGCGTCGGCGTTGCGCTTGATTCGGAAGCCCTTCATCCCGTAGGCCTCGGCCAGCTTGACGAAGTCCGGGTTGCCCTCAAGGTCCACGCCCGAGAGGCGGTTGTCGAAGAACAGCGCCTGCCACTGGCGCACCATGCCCAGGTACTTGTTGTTCAGGATGAGGATCTTGATGGGCAGCTTGTTCACCTGCGCCGTGGCCAGCTCGGCCTGCGTCATCTGGAACCCGCCGTCGCCCACCACGGCCACCACGAGCGCATCGGGCCGCCCGAACTGGGCGCCGATCGCCGAGGGCATGCCGAAACCCATGGTGCCCGCGCCGCCGCTGGAGATCCAGTGGTTGCGATGGTCGGTCTTGTAGAACTGCGCGGCCCACATCTGGTGCTGGCCCACGTCGGTGGTGACGATGGCCTTGCCCTTGGTGAGGCGGTACAGCTCGTCGAGAACGTACTGGGCCTTGAGGCCGCCATGCTTGCGGTAGCCGAGCGGGAAGCGCTTGCGCAGCTTCTTGATGTGGCTCACCCAAGGGCCGGTGTCGCCCTTGCGGGCCAGCGGCAGCAGCTCCTCGATCACGAGGCGCGCGTCGCCGATGATGGAGCAATCCGGCTTGATCATCTTGCCGATCTCGGCCGGGTCGATGTCGACGTGGATCTTCACCGCGTCCTTGCAGAACACCGACAGCTTGCCGGTGATGCGGTCGTCCCAGCGCGAACCGATCGACATGATGAGGTCGCACTCCGTGATCGCCTTGTTGGCGTAGGCCGTGCCGTGCATGCCCAGCATGCCGAGGCTGAGCTCATGGCTCTCCGGGAAGGCTCCCTTGCCCAGCAGGGTGTTCACCACCGGGATCTGCATCTTCTCGACCAGCGAGCGCAGGGGCTTGCAGGCGTCGGCGATCACCGCGCCATGGCCCACCAGCAGGAGGGGCTTCTTCGCCTGCTGCAGCAGCTCGGCGCAGCGGGCGATGGCCGCGGAGTCCCCGTTGCTGGGCACGCTGTAGCCCGGCAGGTCGATCTCCACGTTGTAGTCGGGCTCGAAGAGGCCCCCGGAGACGTCCTTGGGGATGTCGATGAGCACGGGGCCGGGACGGCCGCTCTCGGCGATGTAGAAGGCTTCCTTCACCACGCGCGGGATGTCGTTGGGGTCGCGCACCAGGTAGGAGTGCTTCACCGCGGCATAGGTGAGGCCGGACACGTCCGCCTCCTGGAAGGCGTCGAGGCCCAGCATGCTCTGGATGGTCTGACCCGTGATCACGATCATGGGCACCGAGTCCATCAGCGCCGTCAGGAGGCCCGTGATGGTGTTGGTGGCGCCCGGACCGGAGGTCACGAGGGCCACGCCGGCCTTGCCGGTGGCGCGGGCCAAGCCGTCGGCCATGTGGGTGGCGCCCTGTTCATGGCGCGT
>DATAHJ010000058.1:0-7202 GCA_036263275.1 Fibrobacteria bacterium
CGGGAAATCCGCGGAGATCCCGCGCGCCGACCAGCCGGTTCCGGACGCAGCGCCGGGCAGCTCCAGCCGCGTCGCGCCCTCCTCGAAGGGCAGGTCGCGCATGGCCGCGATGGGATAGACGCGGCTGGTGGAGAGGAAAACGAGGCGCGCCCCGCGCGCGCGCGCGAACTCGAGGCAATTGAGCGTGCCGCCCAGGTTGATGTCGATCAGCGCGCGCGCGCCCCCGCCGTACCCGGCCTTCACCGAGGGCTCGGCCGCGCAGTCGATGACCAGGTCGGCGTGTCCCAGCGCCTCGAGATCCTCCGGGCGGCGCACGTCCCCGCGCGCGAACTCGACGCCTGCCGCAGCCAGCCGCGGCAGGTTGAGCTCCGAGCCGGCGCGCGAGAGGTCGTCGAACGCGACCACGCGCTCGCCCGGGAAGTCCCGCTTGCGCAGGATCCCGAGCCATGAGCCGACGAAGCCCGCCCCGCCCGTGATCACCGTGACGTTCATGGGACGTTTTCCGGCCGGGGGGCCTGCTTGCGATAGTCTCCCGCGCTCAGCCAGCGCTCCAGCAGGCAATAGATCACGATGAAGAGGTACCGGCTGCCCATCTCCTTGAGCTTGAGCTTGGAGACGCCCGCCTTGCGGTTGTACCAGCCGTTGGGCACGACGGCGTAGGAGTAGCCGCGCACGATGGCCTTGAGCGGCAGCTCGACGGTGAGGTTGAAGTGGTGGCTGAGGAAGGGCTTGAGGCCCGGGATCACCTCCGCGCGGTACATCTTGAACGCGTTGGTGACGTCGTTGTAGCGCAGCCCGAAGAGCGCCCGGATGCCGGTGTTGAAGAGACGGTTGAGCGCGCGCTTGAGCGGGGGATAGTCGACCACCTCCGAGCCCGCCATGAAGCGCGATCCGAACACGCAGTCGTAGCCCTCGAGCAGCTTGCGGTAGAACTTCGCCACGTCGCGCGGGGAGTCGGAGCCGTCGGCCATCACGATGGCCACGGCGTCGCCCGTTGTCGCCTCGAGGCCGGCGCGCACCGCGAAGCCGAAGCCGTTGGGCGGCCTGTTGTTCAGGTGGCGCAGCTCGGGGATCTCGCGTTCGAGGTCGACCAGCACGGCCTCGGTGCCGTCGCGGCTGTTGTCGTTGACCACGAGCAGCTCGTGGGGGATGTTTTCGGACTTCAGCCCGGCGTGCAGGGCGCGCAGCACCGGGGCGATGGAGCCGGCCTCGTTGTGGGCGGGAATGACGAGCGAAAGCTTCATGCCGCCCTTCCCCCCGGTCCCGCCGCCGGATCGCGGGGTTTTTCCGCGACGATGAGGAACTGCTTTCCGAGAATCCTCCACGCGGGGGGGAAGGCGAGATAGGCCCTCACCAGGAAGTCGAGGACGGGCAGGCGCTGCCGGCGAAAGGAGTAGGGCAGGTAGCGGGGATGAACCTTCACCGTGCCGAACCGCTCGGCATAGAGCAGTTCCTCGACCGCTTGGTGGGTCAGCACCAGCCTGTGGTCGGCGCAGTCGAAGTATTCGTCGCCGCAGTACTTGAAGTTGGGACCCATGATCACGAGGCGTCCCCCGGGCGCGAGCGCCTCGCGCATGCGGCCGAGGAACACGCAGGCCATCTCCGCCGACTCGAGGTGCTCCAGGAAGTTCGAGACGAAGATGCCGTCGAAGTAGCCCGGGGGAAGGGCGACCTCGAAGATGTCCCCCGCGACCCGTTTCACCCCCGGCTTCGCGGCCTCCAGGAAGGAGGCCTCCCTGTCCACGGCCCAAACCTCGCCGGCCTCGGCGTGGTTCACGAACTCGCAGCGGCCGGCGCAGGGATCGAGCAGGCGCTTCGCCCCGGGCATGAAGCCCTGCACGTGGCGCGCGATGCGGTTCCATGCGATCCGCTTCTGCGCGTCGGGGATGTCGCGGAAGCGGAAGTCGTAGATGCGGGCGTGGTCCATGCGATGCGTTTCCGTCGCGTTCAGATCCGGACGCCTTCGCGCTCGGCGGTGGCGGCCACGATCTCGCGCAGCAGGCGGTCGATGTCGTACCGGTGCTCCCATCCCGGATAGTCGGCCTGGAAACGGCGCACGTCGCTGACCCACCAGATGTGGTCGCCCGAGCGGTTCTCGTCGGAGAGCTTGTACTTCAATTCGCGGCCCGAGATATCGCGGATGGCCGTGATGGCTTCCAGCATGGAGCAGTTGCTGTGCCGCGCCCCGCCCATGTTGTACACCGCGCCGGAGCGGGGCTTCTCGACGAAGCGGTCGAAGGCGGCGATGAGGTCGCCGCTGTGGATGTTGTCGCGCACCTGCTTGCCCTTGTACCCGAAGATCGTGTACTCGCGGCCCGTAAGCGCGCACTTCACGAGGTAGGCGAGGAACCCGTGCAGCTCCGCGCCGGAGTGCGCGGGGCCGGTGAGGCAGCCGCCGCGGAACACGCCGGTGTTCATGCCGAAGTAGCGTCCGTATTCCTGCACGAGCAGGTCGGCCGCGACCTTGGAGGCGCCGAAGAGGCTGTGCTTCGACTGGTCGATGCTCATGCCCTCGTCGATGCCGTGCGCGAAGTAGGCATGAGAAGGATCAACCTCCCAGCGCGTGTCTTTCTCAACGAGGGGGAGACGATTGGGGGTGTCTCCGTAGACCTTGTTGGTGCTCGTGAACACGAAGGCGGCTTCGGGCGCGTGCTTGCGGCACGCTTCGAGCATGTGGAGCGTGCCCGTGGCGTTGACCTGGAAGTCGGTGAAGGGCTCGCGGGCGGCCCAGTCGTGCGAGGGCTGCGCGGCCGTGTGGATCACGGCGGCGATGTCCTTGCCATGGCGGGCGAAGAGGGCGTCCACCGCCCCCGCGTCGCGGATGTCGAAGTCGTGATGGACGTAACGGGGAAGTTCGCGTGCCAGCCGGTCCCTGTTCCACAGGGTGGAGCCGTCCTTCCCGAAGAAGTACTCCCGGAGGTTGTTGTCCACCCCGGCGACGTCATACCCCCTCTCGTGGAAGAAGCGGGCGGCTTCGCTCCCGACAAGGCCCGCCGAGCCCGTGACGATGACCACGCTCATGGCGGGCAAAGCTACAAAAGGAGGCCATTCAAGACCTTGATTCACGTCCCGTCCCAAGGCATTCCCACGCCTTCTCGCGGATTCTAGCTTGCACGCCGCATGCCGCATCCTTCCGATCCCGTCCGTCTCCATGTCGAAAAGCTGATCCCCGGCGGCGAGGGGCTCGCCCGCCACGAGGGACGCGTGGTCTTCGTGCCCGGCGTGCTGCCGGGCGAGGAGGCCTTGGTCGAGATCACGGAGGCGAAGAAGGACTTCGCCCGGGCGCGCCTGCTCAAGGTTCTTTCCCCATCGCCCGACCGCGTCGCGCCGCCCTGTGCGCTCGCGGGAGTTTGCGGCGGCTGCGACTGGTTGCACATCGATCCGGCGGCACAGTCCCGCCTCAAGGTTGAGCTCGCGCGCGACTCCCTCCGCCGCATGGCGGGCTTCGACCTTCCCGATCTCGCGATCGAGACGGGCGCGCCCCTCGGCTATCGCAACCGGGTGCAGGTCCACGTTGGCCGCGATGGCGCGGTGGGATTCCAAGGCCGCGGCGCGAACGACTTCGTGCCCGTGGCGAAATGCCCGGTGGCCCATGTCGCGCTCGCCCCGCTCTTCGCGGGCGGCGCGGATCCGCATGCGCCGGATCGCTTCCTCGCTTATGGCTTCACGGATGGCGAAGGCGCGAACCGCCTCGCGCGCGCCGACCGCGACGCGGCGGAGGAAATCATCGTGCGCGTGCTGGACCGCGACATCGCCTTCCCGCTGCGCGGGTTCTTCCAGAGCAACCTGGAGATGACTCAGAAGCTGATCCCCTACGCGCTGGGCGGATTGTCCGGGAAGCTGGCCTTGGATTTGTACTCGGGCGTGGGACTCTTCGGCGCGTTCCTCAAGGACCGGTTCGAGCGCGTGGTGTGCGTCGAGTTCAACCGCCACGCGCTGGCCTACGCGCGCAAGAACGTGGGCGAGCAGGGCGCCTTCGTGCAGGAGGCGCTGGAGAAGGTGGTCACGACGCCGGGGGGAAACCCGCTGGATCGCATCCCGGCCGAGGCGGCGGTGATCGATCCGCCGCGCGAGGGCCTCGACAAGGCGGTGCGCGCCTGGCTCGTGAAGCGGCCGGTTCCGAACCTCGTCTACGTCTCCTGCAATCCGGTGACGCTGGCCCGGGACCTCAAGGAATTGCTCGCGGGGCCCTACGAGCTGGAGGACATGCGCCTGTTCGACTTCTACCCGCAGACCTCGCACATCGAGGCCGTGGCGAAGCTCGCGATTCGCAAGTCCTGAGGTTGTCCGCGCGGCAAGCGCTTGGGACATTGCTTCCATGAAGCGCCGCCCCGTGGATTCCGAGGCCATCCGATCGATCGGATACGACGTGAAGGCGTGGACCCTGGAGGTCGAGTTCATCGACGGGGATGTCTATCGCTATCATCCCGTCCCCGGGGGTGTCTTCGCCGGGCTGATGCGCGCGGCCTCCATCGGCCGCTACCTCAACACGCGCGTCAAGCCGTTCTATGAGGCGGAGAAGGTCGAACCCGCCGAGGAGTTCCTGGAATAGGAGCGGTTTCCCGCTCAGATGATTTCCGTCGTCGCGGTCACGACCGCGAACGCCTGGATGCCGAGGCCCTTCCCGAAGTCGGTGAGGCCCTCGCCCGTGGTCGCCGTGAGGCCCACATCCTCGACGCCAATGCCGAGCAGGTCGGCCACGCGCGCGCGGATCGCGTCGAGCTTCGGCAAAATCTTGGGGCGCGCGCATTCCACCGTTAACGAAACGTGCGAGATCCGGAACCCGGTACCCCCCACGCCTCCCAAATCGCCCAATGCCACCTTCAGGTATTCCGCGCTGTCGGTCACGCCTTTTTTGCAGAGGGCATCGGCGACGGGGCCCAGCACGGGCTTGCCCGTCACGCCCGAGATCGCGTTGGTGATGGCATGCAGGATCACGTCGCTATCGCTATTGCCCTCGAGGTGAAAGGGCTCGTCGAAGGTGACTCCTCCGAGCACGAAGGGCTTCTCCTTCGTCTCCTTGATGCGATGGCTGTCCTGCCCAATTCCGGTTTTAGTCTTCAAGGTGGAGCACTCCCTTCTCGATCCGAGTCAGAGTCCATTCGGCCCATTCCCAATCCTCGGGCGTCGTGATCTTGCGCGAGAGGAAACTGCCCTCGACCCATTCCACCGGATGCCCGGCCGCCTCCACCAGCATGGCCTCGTCGGTGGGCAGCGGACCTTGGCCGGGGACGATCTTCGCGTAGGCATCAAGCAGCACCGCGCGCGGGAAGCCCTGCGGGGTCTGCACGCGGACCAGCTTCGAGCGGTCGATCGTCCGCACCACGGACTTTCCCGAGACTTCCTTCACCGTGTCGGGCACGCCCACCGCGGCGATCACGGATCGCCCGCGCGCCAAGACTTCGGCGCACCGGCGGATCACGCTCCAGGGCGTGAAGGGACGGGCGGCGTCGTGAACCAAAACCGCGTCGATGTCCGCGGGAAGCGCGTCCACGCCGTGCTTCACGGAAATCCAGCGCTCGGGCCCTCCGGGCACGATGCGCAGCTTGGGGAAGGTCGCGGCCAGCCCGATCCACTCGGGCACGTGGTCGGGCGGCAAGGTCAGCACGAGGGCCGCGACGTCCTCGCAGGCGTTGAAGGTCTCCAACGCACAGCGAAGCAACGGGAGCCCCGGGCGAATCTCCAGGAACTGCTTGGGAATCGGCCCGCCGAATCGTGCGCCGCTTCCGCCGGCCGTGAGGACAACACCCAGTTTCATCTTCGTGCCGTCCTCAATCGATCCTTAGAACTTCACCGGGCTTTTCTTGCCGAGGAGCAAGGCACGCGTTTGCATCGGGAGACCGAGGCAGCGGATGAAGCCGTTCGCGTCCTGCTGGTTGTAGGTCTCCACGTCGGAGAAGCCGCCAAGTCCCGCATCGTACAGCGAGAACGGGCTGTCCATGCCGGCGAGGCTGGCGTTGCCCTTGTAGAGCTTCAGCTTCACCCAGCCGCTCACCACTTCCTGCGTCTTGTCGACGAAGGAATCGAGCGCCTGGCGCAGCGGCGTGAACCACATGCCGTCATACACCATCTGCGCGTACTTCTGGGCCACCTGCTGCTTGTACGCGAGCGTGTCGCGGTCGAGCACGAGCTGTTCGAGGAACTCGTGCGCGCGATAGAGGAGGAAACCGCCCGGGGTCTCGTACACGCCGCGCGACTTCATGCCCACTAGGCGGTTCTCGACCATGTCGACGAGGCCCACGCCGTGCTTGCCGCCGATGGCGTTCAGCTTCTCAAGCAGCGCCACGGCGCCCAACTTCTTGCCGTTCACGCTCACCGGAGTACCCTTGTCGAACTCGATGAGCACGTGCTCGGCCTTGTTCGGGGCGTTCTCGGGCGTCACGCCCATCTTGAGCATGTCGAAGTTGTGCTCCTGGTCGGGGAACTCCAGCACGCCGCCTTCATGGGAGAGATGCCAGAGGTTGCCGTCCTCGGAGTAGATCTTCTTCTTCGACACCGTCAGCGGGATGTTGCGCTCCTCGGCGTACTCGATCGCGTCCTCGCGCGAGCGAATCTTCCACAGGGGATCCTTCCACGGCGCGATGATCTTGAGGCGCGGGTTCATCGCGCGGTAGGTCAGCTCGAAGCGCACCTGGTCGTTGCCCTTGCCGGTCGCGCCGTGCGACACCGCCGTCGCGCCCTCCTTCTCGGCGATCAGCACCTGGTGCTTCGCGATCAACTGGCGCGCCATCGAGGTGCCCAGCAGGTACTGGCCCTCGTACTTCGCGCCCGCGCGCAGCGTCGGCCACACGTACTCCTCGAGGAACTCCTTGCGCAGGTCGAGCACGTAGCACTTCGAGGCCCCCGTGGCGAGCGCCTTCTTCTTCAGCGGCTCGACCTCGACCTTGCCCTGGCCCACGTCCGCCGCGTAGGCGATGACCTCGGCGTCGTAGTTCTCCACCCGCCACGGGATGATCACCGACGTGTCGAGGCCGCCGGAATAGGCGAGCACGACCTTCAGCTTCTTGCCGGAGGCATTCTTGGCGGGGGCGGATTTCTTCGCGGGCGCGGACTTTTTCGGCGACTTCGTGGCCATGGGGCGGAAAACCTTTCGTTGGATCTGGGCTCCGTGTTTAGGGCCGCAAAGGTAGTTTTTCGGGCATGCGTCCCCTTCCCGGCGGCTTCCCCCTCTACTTCGTCACCGACGGGGCGCTCACCGCGGG